>NZ_CAQLEL010000071.1:0-23520 GCF_948826705.1 uncultured Ligilactobacillus sp. | reverse complement strand
TTTTGGCGGGGATGCTATTTTTAAGGGAAACGATCTACGGTTGATCGTCAGTGCTTTGTGTATTATTTTACTGGTAGTGGGTGGCGTTACTTTCTATCGTAAAAAGCACGATGCTAAAAAAACTAATTGATGTGTAGTAGTAAAAAGCAGGCAGTGGAGCAGACCACTACCTGTTTTTTTTATATTTTGCGCTAAATGACGCATTTTTGTCATAAATATTTGGTAACGAGTGGAAATCAAGGTAAAAGGTAGCCCAAAAATACGAACTTACGTTTGCCAAAGTTGTTACACTATTTCATGAATGTAACAAGAACAGCTAAAAAAGCGGAATTTTCGAAAAAATAATCGTTTTTTGACCACTGAAAAAATTTTTTTCGAATTTTTTCAAAAAAATTTGGTCAAAATTGGTAAGAAAGTGGCTTTTTTTGTCATAAAACTTATAAAAGGTAAGAATGGCGTTATTACGGGCTTTAGTTTAGACCGATAGAATTTTAGTACAAAAGTTTTGTTACTAAATATTACGAAATGTAACAAATATTACATAACTCGCGCTTTAGGTAAAGATTTTGGTACTTTAATGTCACAATCAATCCGTATACTATTCATTGTTAGCTCGCAAGGAGCTAAAAAGCTTTGAGCTTTGGATGTTATCAGAAAAGTAAATAATTGAATTTAAAGACATATAAGTAGAAGAATTTTACAGGAGTGAATATATTTTATGAATTTAAATAAGGTTTTATTATCAGCCGCAACAGTCGTAGGTTTTACTGCTGCTACAGCAGCTGTTGCAAATGCAGATACAGTAACAGTTAATGCAGGTGATACACTTTCACACATCGCATTACGTAATAACACAACAGTTGAAGCTCTTCAACAATTAAACAACTTAGAAAACATCAACTTGATCTTCCCAGGTCAAAAGATCGAAGTTAACGGTCAAGCACAAACAGTTGAACAAGCTCCAGTTGTAGCTACTCAACCAGCACAAACAACACAAACAACACAAGCTGACCAAGCTCAACAAGTGGCTCAAGCCCAAGCTCAAGCGGCAGTTGAAGCACAACAAGCTGCGCAAGCCCAAGCTCAAGCAGCCGCTCAAGCTCAAGCTGCAGCACAACAAGCAGCCCAAGCAGCTGCAGTTCAACAAGCAGCTCAAGGTCAAAGCTACACAGCTACTCCACAACAAACAACAAATACAACAGGTAACGGTGACGAAGCAGCCGTTCGTGAATGGATCGCAGGTAAAGAATCCGGTGGTTCTTACACGGTAACAAACGGTCAATACATCGGTAAATACCAATTATCAGCTTCATACTTGAACGGTGACTACTCAGCAGAAAACCAAGAACGTGTTGCTAACAACTACGTATCTTCACGTTATGGTTCTTGGACAAATGCTAAACAACACTGGTTACAAAACGGTTGGTACTAAGATAAAACAATTATAAATTTTAAAAGACTAGGGTCGCCCTAGTCTTTTTGTGTTATTTTTAAAGTTTCACTAAATGAGCTTAATTTTCATGAAAATCGACAAGGAAAGTATTATAATCTTAAATGATGAAATATTTAGTAACTTGAGGTGAGGATATGCGGCTTTCAACAACGCTAATTATTCTGTTGGTATGTTTGTTTGGATTGTTGATGATCATCAGTGCGGTCAATATGCACGAAAAAGAGTCGATCATAATGAAAGTTATCTTATTTGTCATTGGTGTTTTGGCACTGATGGTCGGAGGATATCTTTTGATTCGCGTAGTCTTATTAGGGTAAGATAAAACAATTTATTTGGTTTATAAGGCGCAATATGGTAGTGTTAGGATAAAAGAGCTAATTATTAATTGGAGGGATCTGTATGGAAAAAGAATTTGATTTAACACAGTTAGCACAATATGATGGGCAAGATGGACGTCCGGCTTATGTTGCGATCGATGGTGTTGTCTATGATGTTACTGCAGTGCCTGCTTGGAAGGGTGGCAAGCACCACGGGAATACAGCTGGTAACGACCTTAGTGCTGTGATCACACATGCACCCCACGAAAAAGCAGTCCTAACCAAATTACCTAAAGTCGGTACGCTAAAATAGTACAAAAAAAGGAAGGTTTTGATCCTTCCTTTTTTTGTACTGAAATCAAGCCCAGTCACCGTTTCTAAAGATCGGAGCTTTTGTACCATCAGCGCGGATGCCGTCAATATTCATGTCGGCTGAGCCCATCATGAAATCAACGTGGATCTGGCTGAGATTTAGTCCAGCGGCTGCTAAAGCTTCATCATCCATCGTAGTTCCATCTTGGATACTGAAAGGATAGGCGCTTCCCAACGCTAAGTGGTTGCTGGCGTTTTCATCAAATAAAGTGTTGAAAAAAACGATCCCTGAACGTGAGATCGGTGAGGGGTCGGGAACAAGCGCTACTTCGCCAAGTGAGCTAGCTCCAGCATCCGTTTTGATCAAATGCTCTAAGATATCTTGTCCTGATCTAGCTTCGATCTTAGTTACATGGCCAGCCTTAAAGGTGAACTTGATGTCTTCTAAGATATTGCCTGCGTAGCTAAGTGGTTTAGTCGAAGTGACATATCCGTCGATTCGGTCTTTATCAGCCGCGGTGAAGACTTCTTCGGTTGGCATATTAGCCATAAATTCGATCCCATCGCCACTAAAGCTACCAGCCCCTTCCCAAATATGGTTTTTAGGTAATCCAATAGTTAAGTCGGTCTTAGGTGAAGTGTAGTGGAGGGCTACAAATTGTTCATCGTTGAGCCATTTTGCCTTATTACGCAAGGTTTGATCGTGTTCTTGCCAAGCTTTGATCGGGTCTTTTTGGTCGATCCGACAAGTTTTAAAGATCTCCTCCCACAGCCGATCGACAGCTTTTGTATCGCTTAGGTCAGGGAAAACTTTTTTAGCCCAAGCTACGTCTGAAGCAGCAACGACAGTCCATGTAAGATCGTTGTTTTGGGTCGCTTTACGTACATTTAAAAGGGCTTTTCCCATAGCAGCCTGGTTTTTAGCGATCCGTTTGGTATCGATCCCACTAAAGGCATCGGGATCTTCGGAGATCACTGAGATTCGTGCGGCATGCTTATCAACGATATAATCTGCTTCAGCACTTACATATGCGGGAATGTTTTCTAGGCGTTCTTCTGAAGCGTGGGCCAAAAATTGGCGGCTAGTGAAGGTATCATTCCATTTAACGATAACTTCATTTGCTCCGGCAGCGTAAGCCTCTTTGACGATCAAATGTGCTAATTGCTGTTGAGTTACTGAGATATATAGGACAACAGTTTGTCCAGGTTGAATGTTGACTCCCGTTTTTATGATCAAGTGAGCATATTGGGCAAGTTTATGTTCGAAATTTGCAATGGTCATAAAATTTCCTCCTTATTTTTTATCTATAATACCATAAGTAGCTTGAATTAAGGTACAATTAAATTTTTGTTTGAGCTTAACTATTGTTATAATAAGATGAAATACAAAACTTTTAGGAAGTGATGTACGTGAAAAAGCTTAAAGTGATGCTGATTTTTGGAACTCGTCCAGAAGCGATCAAGATGGCACCATTGATTTTGGAATTAAAAAAACGTGCGGCTGAATTTGAGACTGTTGTCACTGTGACAGCTCAACACCGTGAAATGCTAGATCAAGTGCTCGAGATTTTTGAGATCACACCTGATCATGATCTTGATGTGATGCAGCCAAATCAGACGATCACAACGATCACAACCAATGTGATGAATCGTTTAGATCAAGTGATCCAAGCAGAAAAACCGGATATTATTTTAGTTCATGGTGATACGACAACGACCTTTGCTGCTAGTTTAGCGGCTTTTTACAATAAAACTGCGATCGGTCATGTTGAAGCAGGTCTACGGACTTGGAACAAGTACTCACCTTATCCCGAAGAGATGAATCGGCAGTTGACCGATGTTTTGAGCGATCTGTATTTTGCACCGACTTTGCAAAGTAAAGAAAACTTATTACAAGAAAATCATCCCGTAGACCAAGTTTATGTGACGGGAAATACGGCGATCGATGCCTTAAAACAAACTGTCGCCCAGGATTATCATCATGATATCTTGGAAAAAGTTGATTTTTCTAAAAAAGTTATTTTAGTAACGATGCATCGTCGGGAAAACCAAGGTGAACCGATGGAACAAGTCTTTAAAGCGATGAAAGATGTTGTGGCTGAGCATCCTGATACCGAGATCATTTATCCCGTCCATCTCAGTCCCACTGTGCAAAAACTAGCCCATACTGCGTTTGATGGTGTTGATCGGGTCCATTTGATCGCACCGTTAGATGTTGTTGATTTTCACAATTTGGCAGCACGGAGTCATTTTATCATGAGTGATTCTGGTGGGGTCCAAGAAGAAGCTCCGTCATTGGGCAAGCCTGTTTTAGTCTTGCGCGATACGACCGAACGTCCAGAGGGGATCGCGGCCGGAACGCTCAAATTAGTCGGAACTAAATACGAAAATGTCAAGCAGGAAATGACGGCATTGCTAGAAGATGAAACACAGTATCAACAAATGGCCCAAGCTAAAAATCCATATGGTGATGGGCAAGCTAGTCGACGGATCTTAGATGCGATCGCCTACCACTTTGGGCAGGTGACTGATCGGCCACAGGATTTTAGTCGATAAAAAGGCTATGATATACGCCTTTTTGGGCTTTTAAAATAAGGGATCTATCACGATGTAATGATCATGATAGGTCCCTTATTTAGTGTATTCGTTTATTTTTCAAAAATGTAAAAAGCCCTAAGCTAGCATATAATAAAAGCCCTAATACTGATAGTAGAGCCCCGAACTTAAGACCAGGTAAGTGGTAAGTAAAGTTTACCTGGTGTTTTCCCTTAGTTAAGGTCGTACCGATAAAAGCTTGGTTAGTCTTGATGACGGTGCTTTTTTTACCATCGACCGTAACTTCCCAGCCTTTAGAGTAAGGGATCGAAGATGTCAAGATCCCTTTTTTGTTGGTGGTGATATTACCGCTAACACCATTTTTGGTCAATTTGACATCTTGTAAAGCTTGTTTTTGGAGTTGTTGAACTTGCTTATCATAGCTAGTTCCCAGCTTTTCAACGTAGATCTTTAATTTGAAACTATATGTCCCAAGTTTAGATGGTGTTAAAGTCAAACTCGGGGGTAATTCTTTGAAATAACCACTGTTCAAAGTACCTTGAGTAACAGTCTTATAAAATGACAAAGCGTTTTGTTTAGGCTGGAAGAGTTTTTCTTGCCCAAGATCTGAAGTTACACTAAGTGAAAAACTGTTGTCCGGTGAACCTTGTAGGATGTGGTAACGGAAATATTTGTAGGAACTTAGAAGTTCATTTTTAGCTAAGATCCCTTGAGTCAGATCATTTGTTTGCTTGCGTTTTTCTAAAGCTAATTGTTTACTAAAACTAAAAGGCGTGTATTTTATCTGAGAAAAGTCAAAATGTAATTCGCCTGCACCGTATTTTTCAGGTTCTTCTAACACGATCTGATAGGTCTCATCGCTATCTTGTTTCACAAGATCTTTGGTCGAGGTCACTGTTCCTCGGCTTGAGATCAAGCGATAAGGGATCTCAACGACTTCAGAAGTGACGCTTGCTGTAGGATAATTTTTAGCTAGTTTATCATCAACAACGACACCTAAAGCTAAGGCCCGTTCACGTTGCGTAGGATTTGATCGATCAGCAATCGAAGTAGCTATTACTTTAGACTGCAGATATAACAATGGAAAGGCATTTTTTGTCTGGTAAAGCAAAGTTTGTTGATCCTTTTTACTATTTCCATTTGGATCAGTGATCTTTTGAGTCGTCTTGGCCAGCTCATAACCATAAGGAACTTTATTGGCGTTAGGCTGATTGAGCAAAGCGAAGAGATAGCGTACACCTAAGAAATTGTTCAATACCGTTCGATCAGAAACTTGCCCCAAAGGAATGTTAGCTTCATACTGTGAGTTTTGCATCACATTTGAAAAATCACCTAAGGATTTAGTCTGAAGCGAGTAGTATGAATTGATCGAATAGAGTTTAGAGCCTAAAACATTGTAGAGATGGTAATCTGAACCCAATTCATAATTCTTGCTCAAAGTCGAGATCCGATAAAAATCAGTTTGAGGATCGGGCAACTCTTTATCTAAACCGAAGAAACGCTTATTTTTTAAGGTCTTGTATGCTCCAGCGGGTAACATTTCTGTCGCATAGCCACCGTTGTAAGGCGCTTCAAAGTAGATAGCATTAAAGCAGACATTAGCGATCAAGGACCATAATAATAGGTGAGCTGGTAATTTTGAGCGGATCTTGGGCATGTTTGAAGCGATCAAAATACTCCAAAAGATAAATAAAAAGATGATCGGGATAAAGAGTTTTTCATCATTTTGGAATAGATAAGTCACGCCAATATATGCTACATAGATCAGTAGGCTATACGTGAAGCTTTTCAAGTTTTTTTGTGTGAGTTTGTGGCTATTTTTTATCAAGCAACAAACTGCTAGAGCCATCGGTAAGCAAGTTAGCAGAGTCCACCGATTCGAAGGCGCAAGCATCCCATTGAAAACTGCGCCAAAAAATGGAAAGAGCAACATGATAAAGCTTAGCAAAAAGCTCCCAAATAATAGGGGATATTTTTTGCGTTCACATACTATATAAATGAGCGCAAAAAAAGCTAAGCTAGCAAAACCTAGTGCGCTCCAAAAGTAAAAATCACGGTTAGCCCCATTGATCAACTGACTCGGTAGTGCTAAGTAGTAATATGGTGGATAAAGTGTCAATCCATTAGCAAATGCGCCCCCTGAACGAGTCGAATTTTTAACGGCTAAGATCTCAGGAACAAGCATGATGCTGGCACACAGCAAACTAGTCAGTGTCGCTAGACCTAAATTGAAGATGACCCGAAAAATATCTTTAGGCTGATAGAGCTGACGGTAGTGTGTCCAAAAGCGTAATATCAAGTAGATCATGGCTCCGATCCCTAAGATATAGGCAAAGTAAAAGCTACTGATCAGCATCCAAGTAAAAACTAGGATCAAAGGTAAGTAAGAACGTTTTTGTAAAACTGTCTCTAAAGCCACGATTATCAACGGAAAGAGGATAAACGGGGTCGTAAAGAAGGGCTGAGCGACATTTGAATAGAGCAAAAAGGCATTAAAGAGATAGACCAATGCTCCGGCAACGATCGTCAAACGTCCAAAGTCAAAATGCTTGGCTAGATAACAAAAGGCCAGTCCCGCACAATATAAGCGTAAGATGATCGTCAATTGAAAAGCTAAAGCCAGTTGACTTTTAGGGAAAAGTAAAGCGATATAGGTAAAAATGTCACCAATATTATAGTAGGAATAGACCTGAAAAGTATCACTTCCCAGGCCAAAATTCCATGCCCACTGAGTTATTCCTTGACTGGGATCCTTGAAAAAGTTTAAGACAAGTTCCCGATATTGTTCTAATAAAGGCAGATGTTGATTAGCACCATCTAAATGCCAGATCAAAGCGTGTCCAGTTATCAAATAAGTTCCATAGACAAAAAATGAAACCAGTAAGAAGGCCAAAGTATAGGTCAAGTACAGATGTTTTAACTGTTTTTTCTCAAAGGAAAAATTCAAAGCAGTCACCTCAGATCAGTTTTTTGTCATGGATCTAACTTTAAGCATTGACAGCTTGAGCTAAAGCTGCGGCAAAATCATCCAAGCGTTTGATATCTTCATCACTATCAGGTGCTAAATTGATCTTAACGTTTTGTGCGCCCTGTTTAGCTCCAGCATTTTCTAAAGCTTGCCCAAATTTATCGACTGCTAAGCCAAAATATTCGCCGTAGAAAGTATCGCCAGAGCCAGCCACACCGTAAATTTTACCAGTTAGATCGACATCAGCTAGTTCCTCATAAAAATCGATCCCTTCATCAGGAAGTGAACCTTCATCGTAAGTATATGGGCAGACCACACAGAGATCGACCTCTTCAAAATCAGCTGGATCGGCTTGTGAGATCTCTTCGACTTCTACATCCATTCCTTTTTCTTCAAGTGCTTGTGCGATAATATCTGCAATATCTTCATTGTTGCCAGTGATCGTGGCAAAGACAACTTTAGCTGTAGCCATAAAATTATCCTTCTTTCATATTTAGTGTTTAGTTACAAGGACTATTATACCAAAATTGATGACAAATATTTTCCCAGAAAGGATAAGATATTTAAAAACTCAAATGATAAAGGTATAATGAAAGGGTCAAAGAATTTTATGAAGGGAATTTAGATATATATGATCACATTAAAGTCACCACGCGAGATCGAAGCAATGGCAAAATCTGGTGCGATCCTTGCTGGGATGCATGTAGGCCTGCGCGACATCATCAAACCAGGGATCTCGAGTTGGGATATTGAAGAATTTGCTAGAAAATATTTTAAAGAACACGATGCAGTTGCTGCTCAGATCGGATTTGAAGGATACGAATATGCAACTTGTGTCAGTGTCAATGATGAGATCTGTCATGGTTTCCCACGTAAGAATTTGATCTTAAAAGAAGGCGATCTAGTCAAAGTCGATACAGTAGTAGACTATCATGGAGCTTTTAGTGATTCTTGCTGGAGTTATGTAGTGGGCAAAGCAACCCCAGAAGTTGAACGTTTGATGGAAGTGACAAAAAAGGCGATGTATCTTGGGATCGACCAAGCAAAAGTTGGTAACCGGATCGGCGACATCGGGGCTGCGATCCAAAAGTACGTTGAAAAAGAAAATGGTTATGGCGATGTCCGTGAATTTATCGGCCATGGGATCGGACCAACGATGCATGAAAGTCCTAATGTACCACATTATGGTGAAGCCGGTAAGGGCGTTAGATTGCGTGAAGGAATGACGATCACGATCGAACCAATGGTCAATATTGGTGACTGGCGTGCTGATATGAGCGATCCAGATGGTTGGGTCGCACGTACTGCTGATGGTAGTTTGTCTTGCCAATATGAACATACGATCGTGATCACTAAAGATGGTCCTAAGATCTTGACTTCACAGGATCCAGATATTGATGCAAAATATCTATACCGTCCATAGTGAGATGTAAAAAATAGTAGAATTAAGATGCAATTTTTCGCACTGTGGTTATAGCTTGTAAATCTGAGTAACACTGGTATAATTAAATTTGGATGTTCAAGCGTTACCATTGTGATTATAGTGGGACGTAGAAAATTTTAAAGAGGTATTATTAAATGAAAGTAAGAAAAGCAGTTATTCCTGCCGCTGGTTTAGGAACACGATTTTTGCCTGCAACTAAGGCTTTGGCTAAAGAAATGCTGCCAATCATCGATAAACCAACGATCCAATATATCATTGAAGAAGCTAAAAAATCTGGGATCGAAGATATTTTGGTCGTAACAGGTAAGGGTAAACGGCCGATCGAAGATCACTTCGATTCAGTTCCTGAATTGGAACAAAACTTAAAAGAAAAGGGTAAGACTGAGTTGTTACGTCTGGTCGAACAAACGACTGATATCAACTTGTACTTTATCCGCCAATCACATCCACGTGGTTTGGGTGATGCAGTTTTAATGGCAAAAGACTTTGTGGGCAATGAACCATTTGTGGTCATGCTTGGTGATGACATCATGGAAGATAAAGTACCATTGACAAAACAATTGATGAATCGCTATGATGAAACACATGCGTCAACTTTAGCTGTAATGAAAGTGCCACACGAAGAAGTCAATAAGTATGGTGTCATTGATCCAACTTCTGAGACAAAACCTGGCTTGTACGATGTTAAAAAATTCGTTGAAAAACCAGATGTTGATAAAGCACCATCTGATTTGGCGATCATTGGGCGTTACCTATTGACTCCAGAGGTCTTTACGATGCTTGAAACTCAAGAACCAGGCGCTGGTAACGAGATCCAATTGACAGATGCGATCGATCGCTTGAACAAGATCCAACGTGTATTTGCACATGAGTTCAAGGGTCAACGGTACGATGTTGGTTACAAGTTTGGCTATCTTAAGACTTCGATCCAATTTGGTTTGCGCCACCCAGAAGTACAAGCTGAATTGAAAGAATATATCAAAGAATTAGGCAAGACACTTAAATAGTTGAAAAAAGCTGGGAATGATCCCAGCTTTTTTAATTTCAGCTAAGGGGAGGAATTTTAGATGACACGTAAACATCATCACGACAAACATAGCCGGCGTGGTCTGGCATTAGCATTGAAAATGGGGGCAACTGTACTAGTTGTATTATTAGTATGTATTATTGCATGGAAAAATGAGACGATCCATAGCAGATTAGTTAGTGCTTTTGGCGATAATGAAAGCTTGCAAAAAGCAGAATATGATAAGCAACGAGCACTGGCTGCTAAAAAATATGGTTCTTCGACAAAAGAAGAGAAAAAAGCATCATCTAAGCCTGATAAAGTATCTGTTAAAGTCGGCTCAAGCCAAAGTTCAACTGTGAAAGCTAGTGAAAGTGAACGTTTGAGTTCTAATTATGGTACGTATACAGTCCAGTCAGGTGACTATCTCTCAACGATCGCAACTAAGTACAATACAACGGTCCAAGAACTAATGGAGTTAAATGATCTTGAAAGTTCACGGGTAGCTGCGGGAGAAACGCTTAAAGTTCCAATGCAAGATCAACAACAAACGTCAACGCGTAGTGCTGCAACAGAGTAAATGAGGATGTAATGGAATTTAAGACAGTCAAACAAGAGATAGATGCTTTCTACAAAATTGCGAGTAAAAATTTTAAACGCGCTAATATCAGTAATACTGCGATCGTGATCGCATATTACACCTTAGTTGCGATATTTCCGATGGTCATTTTTATCGGAAATATTTTGCCATTATTGCATATCAAAGCTGGTGAGATCTTGCCCTATTTAGAAATGGCAGTTCCAAAAGCTGTTTATACCACCCTTGAACCTTTATTAGAAACGTTTTTGAGCAATGGTTCTTCAGGTGGGGTCGCATCAGTCAGTGGGGTCATCTCCGTTTGGGCAGCTAGTCGGGGAATAAATGCCTTAAAGAAAGCTTTTAATGAAGCCTTTGGAGTCGGAAATGATCAGGGGATCTTTACCCAACGGATCTTATCATTTTTGATCACGATCTTCATCGGTGCTTTATTGGTGATCGCATTTATCGTATATAGTTTTGGACAACTAGTTTTAGAATACTTCATACCGATCTTTGGGTTACCACTAGATTGGTTGACGACTTTTACCCAATTAAAATGGCCAACGACGCTTTTAGGGATCTTTTTGATCATGTGCTTATTGTACTTGTTAGTCCCAAATGCAAAGGTCCATTTACGCTATCTTTGGGTCGGCGCTTTATTTTCGACGCTAGGATGGATGCTTTTGACCCAAGGTTTTAGTATCTATGTACGTTATTTTGCTCGGTCGGTCTTGAGTTATGGAACGATCGGGACATTTATCGTATTGCTATTTTGGATGAACTATAGCGCTTTAGTGATTATGGTCGGAGCAGTTATCAATGCTACTTTAGAAGAGCGCAAATACGGTACGATCCGTTCTAAACGAACCTTAGATCACTTTAATGATAGTTCAGTCAAACGTTTCTTTAATTGGGGTAGATCTAAATAAATTAAATGCCAGCTGCTAAAACGGCTGGCATTTAATTTATTCTGCGGTAATTTCAGCTAGGTAACGTTCGATCTCACTCAAGGAAAAGCCTTTACGATAAAGTGCTTGTTTTAATTTAAATGAACGTTTTGGTTCAGGATAACGTTGGTAACGTCGGAAAAGTTTAGCCCCTTGTGCACGTAGAGCTTCAAGTTGAAGCGAATCATCTTTTTTGAGTGCTAATTCTTCGAGGACCAAACTGATCGTCTCACTGCTAAAGCCTTTAGTTACAAGATGTTGGTAGAGTTTATTTTTCAAAGCTTGAAAGGCTATTTTTTTATTTTTGGCGACAAATTTTTCGGCCAACTTAAGTGCAGTCTGAACTTGATGTTCAAAGCTAAATTCGGTGAGGGCCTCATTGATAAATTCTTCAGCTACGCCTTTTTGTTTGAGCTTTTGAGCGATCACAAAAGGTCCTTTATCAGTCGTATTAGCAGCTGTGCGGACATAACTTTTAGCATAAGCCAAATCATCTAAGAGATTCAATTCGACTAACTTAGAAACGATCTTGTTTTGATCATTTTTGGAAATAGCAAGTTTAGTTAAGTAGGTCTTTATCTCTTTTTTAGTACGTAATTGATAGCTGAGATGATCTAAAGCTTTATTGTAGGCCTTAGAGAGCAGGTCGGCTTGTTGTAAGCGTTCGATCATTTCTTCATCAAGTTCGAGACCCTTAGCGAGACGATATTTGATCAAAACGTCTTCGCTGACCGGAAAAGCGTATTTACCGTCTAAATAGATATTGAAACGCCCGGCTTTCTTTTGAGTTGCGATCGCAGTGATTTTTTTAGCCATCAATTTTCCTCTTTTCTAATGATGTTACTACTATCTTAGCTTAATGTGTTATAATTTCAAAGATAAAAAATGGAAGGAATTTTAGTGTGAAACGAGTAAAGCCCAAAATGGCCTCTGGGGTCAGATTGAAAAAAGACCAAAAAATTGTTGTGACGATCAAGCGTTTAGGCATAAATGGTGAAGGGATCGGATATTATAAGCGAAAGATCGTCTTTATTCCTAAAGCTTTACCAGGAGAAGTCGTTTTAGCGAGTGTAACAGAAGCTAAAGAAAAATATGCCAAGGCGCGTTTGTTAAAGATCAAGCAAAAAAGTCCAGATCGCGTTCAGCCAGTGGATAAATATGATGTTGGTGGGATCGAACTTGAACATTTAGCTTATCCAGCTCAATTGGAATTTAAAAAAGATGTGATCGCACAGGCCTTAGCTAAGTATCGCCCAGCTGGTTATAAAGAATATGAGCTACGCCCGACTTTGGGGATGGCTGATCCGTATCATTACCGCAATAAAGCTCAATTTCAGGTGCGTAAAAATAAAGCAGGGCAAGTTATTGCTGGCTTATATAAAGAAAATAGTCATATTTTAGTTGATCTACCGACTTTTGCAACACAGCGTGAATTGACGATGAAAGTAATAAATACTGTTCGAAAGTTGCTAGAAAAATGGCAAGTTTCGATCTACGATGAACGTAAAAATCAAGGCGCAGTTAAAACTTTAGTCGTCCGAGAATCCTTTGCAACAGGAGAAGTTCAGCTTGTTTTCATAACACGAACGGCGCAATTACCTCGAAAAAATGAATTGTTGACTGATATCAAGCAGTTATTACCTGAAGTAGTGTCAGTGATGCAAAACATCAATCCGCAAAAGACATCTTTGATCTGGGGCGAAGAAACGCAATTATTGATGGGAAAAGAAAGTATCACTGAGAGATTAGGCGATGTGAGTTTTGAATTGTCAGCGCGCGCCTTTTTCCAAATGAATCCACTACAAACTAAGGTCTTATATGATGAGGTCAAAAAAGCTTTAGAACTATCACCAAATGAGACTTTAGTCGATGCTTATTGTGGAGTAGGTACGATCGGATTATATGTAGGCAAGGATGCAAAAGAGATCCGAGGAATGGATATCGTGGCTGAAGCCGTGGCTGATGCAAAACTAAATGCTAAAAAAGCTGGTCGCAAAGCGATCTATACGACGGGCAAAGCGGAAACTGTCATTCCAAAATGGATCAAAGAAGGGTTTAGCTTCGATGCATTAGTCGTTGATCCACCACGAACGGGCTTAGATGAGGCTTTGATCAAGGCGATCTTAAAATATTGTCCTGCTAAGTTTGTCTATGTTTCATGTAATCCTTCGACTTTGGCCCGTGATCTAGTTGCGTTGACTAAAGTATATCGTGTTGAATATATTCGCTCAGTCGATATGTTTCCGCAAACAGCGCGGGCTGAAGCAGTCGTTAAATTAGTTAAACGCGTCTAGCAAAAATAGTGCTCAAAGAATTATGGTCCCAGTTATATTGTCATAGGCATTTTCTGCAATCTTTGGTATAATTAAAATGATATTGGTGTAACTACACCCTTGTTTATAGAAAGCAGGAAGTTATATGCGTCATTCAAATGGGCCAAAGGAAGGCGAGTTTATTACGATCAAGAGTTATAAACACGATGGCAGCCTACATCGGACATGGCGCGATACGATGGTACTCAAGACAAGTGAAAATGCTTTGATCGGATGTAATGATCACACTTTAGTTACAGAAGCTGATGGAAGGCGTTGGGTCACCCGTGAACCAGCTCTGGTTTATTTCCATAAGCACTACTGGTTTAACATTGTGGCGATGATTCGTGATAACGGGGTTTCCTACTATTGTAATCTAGCCTCACCAATGGTTTTAGATAAGGAAGCTCTCAAATATATAGATTATGATCTGGATGTAAAAGTATTTCCTAATGGCGAAAAACGGTTACTCGATGTAGATGAGTATGCTGAGCACAGTGCTAAATGGAAATATCCGGCTAAAACAGATTTGATATTAAAGCACAATGTTAAGACTCTAGTCGATTGGATCGAACACGGCAAGGGACCGTTCTCAAAAGAATATGTCGAGATTTGGTATAATCGCTATTTAGAATTGTCGCGCCGGCAGTAATTGCCTGTTTATAACCATTTGGGGCTGTGATCGAAGTCGCAGTCCCTTTTTTATATCCAAAGGTGGAGAGACCAAAAGAAACGGAAAGGAAAAGTTATGTTTAATAAAAAAAGACGTTATCGTTTGATGTATTGGTCACTTGAGTTGTTGTTGGTCGCATTGTTGATCTTTGTTTGTACCCAGATAGGTTTCATTTTCCAACCGATCGGGATATTCATTTCAACGATCTTTGCACCAGTATTGATCGCAGGGTTCTTATTTTATGCGCTGAATCCTTTGGTCAATTTGCTTACTAAAGTCCAGTATAAAAGGTTTAAGATAGGGCGCACTTGGGCAGTGACGATCGTCTTTCTCTTGTTCTTTGCCTTGATCGGCTTGGCAGTTGCTTATTTAGTCCCTAAATTAACGACACAGGTCGAACAATTAGTCGCACGGACACCTAAGTATTTAAGTGAGCTTCAAGCATACTTAACTGAACTAGCGCGTAATTCTAAACGCCCAGATTGGGCCGATAATATTGACCTGACTGAATATATCAATAATATCAAGGGTTCAGTGAGTGGTATCTTGAAGAACTTTATGGGTTCATTGACCTCAAGTTTGGGTTCGATGATCGGTGCGGTAACAAGCATCACAATGACGATCGTAACGGTTCCTTTCGTGCTCTTTTACATGTTGAAAGACGGACCGAAACTTTTGCCAAATATCAAACGCATGTTGCCAGCCAAACAAGCTGATGTTATCGGTGATCTATTGGTAAAAATGAGTGATACGATCGCCAAATATATTTCAGGTCAAGTGATCGAGTGTTTGTTTGTCGGAACATTTTCAGCGATCGGCTATGGCCTAGTCGGGATCCCATATGCGCTTTTGATCGGAATGTTTGCGGGGATCACGAACATCATTCCGTATCTTGGACCTTATATCGGACTGGTGCCAGCGATCTTTGTCGCACTTTCAATGTCATTTAAAGAAGTTATCTTAGTGATCATTGTCTGTGTGGTCGTCCAACAGATCGATGGTAACCTAGTTTATCCAAACGTGATCGGTAAATCATTGGATATCCATCCATTGACGATCATCATGATCTTATTAGCGGCTGGAAACATTGCAGGATTGTTAGGTATGATCTTGGCGATCCCACTTTATGCGGTCTCAAAGGTCGTTGTGACTTATGTTTACGACATTATCAAACTCCAAAATAGCGATACGGATGCTTAAGTATCTAAGTTGCCAGTGACCACGATTTGTGGTATTTTGAAATTGTATTGAAAATATCTTATAAATAGGGATGTATATTTTATGACAAAAAAAATAGCAGTATTAGGTGCCGGTTCGTGGGGTAGTACACTTGCGAGCGTTTTAATTGAAAATGGACATGATGTCACACTTTACACAAACGTTGTCGAACAGGCGGCAGAGCTTAATGAAAAGCATACAAATGAACAATATATGCCTGGCTTTAAGTATTCAGAAAAACTACGGGCAACGACAGATTTGGAAGAAGCTTTAACTGATACCGATGCAATTTTATTTGTTGTACCAACTAAAGTAACACGTTTGGTGGCTAAACAAGTCAAAGAAGTTTTAGCTAAGTTAAAACAGCGTCCAATGGTGATCCATGCCAGCAAGGGGCTAGAGATCGGGACTCATAAACGGATCTCTGAGATCATCCATGAAGAATTGACTGATCAGTATTGCTCAAGCATTGTCGTCTTGTCTGGTCCTAGTCATGCCGAAGAAGTTGCACGGCATGATATCACATTGATCACGGCTGCTAGTGAAGAAGAAAAAGCAGCTAAGCAAGTCCAAGACATGTTTACGAATAACTACTTACGGATCTATACCAATAACGATGTAGTCGGAGTCGAAACAGGGGCTGCCTTTAAGAACGTCATTGCGATCGGAGCTGGTATCTTACATGGTTTAGGCTATGGTGATGATGCTAAAGCAGCTTTGATGACACGTGGTCTAGCTGAAGTTGCACGTTTAGGAATGGCTTATGGAGCTAGTCCGTTAACATTTATGGGCCTTTCTGGTGTTGGGGATTTGATCGTAACATGTACATCAGTGCACTCTAGAAATTGGCGTTGCGGTGATCAACTTGGTCAAGGTAAGCCACTTGATGAAGTTATTGAAGATATGGGCATGGTCATTGAAGGGATCAATACCGCTAAAGCAGCCTACGATCTTTCACGTGAAGAACACATTGAAATGCCGATCACAGAAGCTATTTACAATGTTTTGTACAATAAAGCTGATATCAAAGAAGAGATCAGTAGTTTGATGACCCGCGATAGTAAATCTGAAGTTATCGGAAAACGAAAATAAACCTAAAAGATCCGCCCGATGTTAGGGCGGATCTTTTAGTATAGCTTAGTTTATTCTTCATTGGTTTCTTTGGGTAAGATCTTGGCGGTCGTTTTGAATATGAACCATTTACTAAAGAAATAATTTAAAATACCACAGATGAGTTGGTCGAGTATTTTTGCAAGATCCTTATAGAGGGCTAAGAGTTGCACACCGGTAAACATCAGTCCAAGATCCAAGATAAACGAGAAGAGCCGAACATTACAAAATGAAACAAATTCTTGGAGAGTCTGTTTAAAGGTCGTATTTTTAGAAGCAAAGACCCAATGTTTATTGGTCACGAAAGTAAAAATGATCGCAACGATATAGGCAAAGCAGTTAGCTATCAAGTAGTTAAAACCAAGCTCTTTTTCCAGGATATGAAATAAGAAAACGTTGATAGCACTAGCTAAGGTCCCAAAGAAAGTATAAGAAAAGAAGTTTTGATATTTACGATAGAGTTTTTTCAAGTTGGTAAAGCTGCTATACAGGATCTGGTCAAATATAGCTTTTCCTTTCCTAATTTTGTTTACTACCGTCTACAATTAGTCTAAGGTCAGAGTTGCGTAAAATAGCAACTAACCTTAATATTATAGTAGAAACACATGTTTTAGTGCAAATTTTGTATTCGATCAGCTTTCTAGTTGACGCTAGGAAAGCAATTTTGTACTATTGAAACTAGCTTAATTTGATAAGGTAATTGGTGAGAGAGTATGGCAAAAATAGAAATCAAATATATTACTAAGAGCGTGCCGTTGCTCTTAGATAAAAAAGAAAAACACGATATAAAAAATTTTTGGGAATTACGTGGGATCGATCTAGCTGTAAATGACGGTGAAGCAGTCGGTGTGATCGGTGATAACGGCTCGGGCAAAGCAGCTTTGATGAGGATCTTAGGTCAAAAAGATAAGCAAACAACAGGGTTTATCACGACTAAGGCCAAAAGATCTTATGCTTCTTGTACGAGTTTAGATCCAGAAAAGACTGGACTTGAAAATATTCGCCAAGCGATCGCGCAGACTGATATTGATGAATTTAAGGGGAATCATTATACTAATGGGATCATCAATTTTTCTGAGATCGGTGAATTATTGTATCGTCCAGTTAAAGAGTATTCAACAGGGATGTATGCGCGGTTAGCTTTGAGTATCGTGTTGTTCATTGATCCAGAATTAGTTATTTTAGATGAAGTTTTATCACCTGTTGATCGGAACTTTTACTTTAAAGCCGTTCAAAAGATCCAACAATTAAAGGATACAGGGGTTACATTCATCGTTTCTGAAGTGCGTCCAGTTATCATCGAGACGCTCTGTGAACGTACGGCTCTGTTACAATTTGGTGTCTTACAAGATTTTGGTGCAACAACAGAAGTGATCAGACAGTATGAATATGCTTGTGAATGGATCGTTAATTTGACTTTACCTGAAAAAAATGACTATTTAGCAGAAAAGCAGGCTGAACAGGTCAATTTTGATATCAATAAGGTTTATGAAGTATTCAAGAGTGAACAATTTAAGCATGGTTATACACGTAAAGATGAACCACGGATGCGTAAAGAATTTTTCGTTGAACGTGGTAATGATCCAGTGCAACGAAAAAAGGATACACAGACAAATAAACCAACTAAACGTGTCGATCCTAAAGTGATCCTTGCTCTATCAGTGCTAGTAGTGCTCGTCTTTGGGGGCGGTTTTTGGTACCAAAAGACCCAAGCTTCTAATGCAACGAAAGCTAAGGAAAATTCAGCAAGTATCGCTAAGGTAAGCTCACAAAAAAAGGCTTCTTCTTTAAGCCAAAGTAAAACTAAAGCATTAAGTGCTAAAGAAGCCAGTCAAAAAGCAGCCAGTGAGAGTGCTCAAAAAGCAGCAGCAGAAAGTCAACGTAAACAAGAAGAAGCAAGTAAACAAGCCGTAGCTAGTTCTGAAAGTGCAGCTAAGGCAAGTAGTGAGAGCGCAGCAAAAGCAAGTAGCGAAAGTGCTGCTAGTTTATCTTCGGCTCAAGCTGATGCACAAACGATCAATGTGGCTGATGGTGACACCCTTGAGTCATTAGCTTCAAAATACGCAACTACAGTCGAAAAAATTCAAGAGTTGAATAATTTAGGTTCAAGTGTTGATCTAACAGCGGGTGAAACACTTTATGTACCGAAATAAAATTAATTAAGAAAAGGTGATTTATGTATGGGATCAGATCCTGGACAGCCCCTGTTATGGGGGATGATCGCATTGATCGCGGTCATTTTATTTAGCTTAAATGTAATTGGGGAGCAGGCATTACGTCAGAGTACGGATGCACAAAAAGAAAGCCTAAATTATCGGGCTAACAGTTGGATCTCAGCCTATTTTAGCAAGATCGCATTTGGTTTCTTAGCTATGGCTAGTATAACGCAGGTCGTCAGTGGTACTTGGAGGATCGTGGCTTTGATCGGCTTAGTTTTGGTCTTGATCGGATCAGAATTTGGCTTGGCTAGTAAAGTGACAGTCGAAAATAGTAGTTTGTTGTGCCAAAAGTTAGGGTGGTTGCTCAAACTTGAAAATGTGATCTTATGGCCACTTACTAAGATAGTTACGTTAGTTCAGCAAAAAGGTCAGATCGATGGGCCAACAGAGATGTCTTTTGAAACGATCGTGGAAAACATTCAACGGCAACGCGAAGAAAGTGAATTGGATACTACTGATTTTGAGATGATAAATGGTGTCTTATCTTTGCACGACAAGACAGCTCGTGAAGTTATGGTACCACGGATCGACGCATTTATGATCGATATCACAAATGATAATGATCGTAATATCGATAGTATTTTAGAAATGGACTATTCGCGGATCCCAGTCTATCATGAAGATAAAGATAATATCGTCGGGATCGTGCATATCAAAAACATTTTGAAGCGTGCGCGCCGTTATGGCTTTGAACGTCTGACGATCCGACAGGTGATGCACCCAGCGTTCTTTGTACCTGAAACGATGCCAGTCGACGAGTTGCTCTTGCAGATGCAAAAAACACAAAACCAAATGGCTATCCTACTAGACGAATACGGTGGGGTCGTAGGTTTGACGACTTTGGAAGATATTTTAGAAGAGATCGTCGGTGAGATCGAAGATGAATCTGATGAACCAGATAAATTGATCGAGCAAGTAGCTGAAAATGAATTTATCGTTCAAGGGAAAATGACTTTGACAGAATTCAATGATGAATTTGGGACTAAGCTTGAAATGGATGATATCGATACCGTTGCTGGTTATATCATTGCTAAAACAGGTAAGATCCCGGATGACGATGAAGTATTGACCGTTACAAAAGATGATGGTTTAGTATTGAAAACAGTTGAGATCGTTGATGATGCCCGGATCACTAAAGTTTTAGCAGTGATCCCACCTGAACTTTCAGGCTGGCGTAAATTTAGAGCGTTGAATCCAAAAGAAGATCAAAAAAATTGATCATATAGAAAAGGTCGGTTTTAACTAAGTGTTGAAACCGACCTTTTTTTAAAGTAAGATAATATGTGACATTTAGAGAAGTTAGCCAAAAGCTGATGTAGAATTTAATTGTGAGGTAAATATGAAAACAGATGAACTAAAACAAGCCGTTGAAAAAAGGCGGACATTTGCGATCATTTCTCACCCTGACGCGGGTAAGACAACGATCACAGAACAATTACTTTTGTTTGGGGGCGTCGTTCGCCAAGCTGGGACAGTTAAAGCTAAAAAGAGCGGTAATTTTGCTAAATCTGACTGGATGGAGATCGAAAAGAAACGTGGGATCTCAGTTACGAGTTCGGTCATGCAATTTGACTATGCAGGTAAACGCGTTAATATCCTTGATACCCCTGGACACGAAGATTTTTCCGAAGATACGTATCGAACATTGATGGCGGTCGACTCAGCGGTGATGGTGATCGACTCGGCTAAAGGGATCGAGCCACAAACTAAAAAACTTTTCCAAATTTGTAAAATGCGTGGGATCCCGATCTTTACATTTATCAATAAATTAGACCGTGATGGCCGTGAGCCTTTGGAATTGACAGCTGAACTTGAAGAAGTTTTGGGGATCGATGCCTATGCGATGAATTGGCCGATCGGGATGGGAAAAGGTCTCAAGGGGATCTATGATATCTATAACGATCGGATCGAACTTTATCGCTCGGAAGCTGATGGTCAAAAATTTCTCGAACTCGATGAAAATGGTGAGATCAAGGGTGACGATCCGTTAAAAGAAGATAGTATCTATCAACAAGTTTTAGAAGAAGTTGAATTGGTCAAGGATGCAGGCAATGAATTTGACGAAGAAAAGATCGCAAATGGTCAATTGACGCCAGTCTTCTTTGGTTCTGCTTTGACGAATTTTGGGGTCAAAACATTTTTAGATGCATATCTACAGTTTGCACCAGCCCCAGCTGCTCATAAGACGCAAGATGGTGGTGAGATAAAACCAGCTGATCCAACTTTCTCGGGCTTTATTTTTAAGATCCAAGCTAATATGAACCCTAATCACCGTGACCGGATCGCTTTCGTACGGATCTGTTCGGGTGAATTTGACCGTGGAATGGATGTCTTCTTGAACCGAACGGGTAAAAAGATCCGCCTTTCTAATTCGACTCAATTTATGGCTGATACACGTGAAACAGTTGAAACTGCTGTTGCTGGAGATATCATTGGGTTATATGACACGGGGAATTTCCAGATCGGGGATACGATCTACACGGGTAAAAAAGCTGTCAAATTTGAAAAATTACCACAATTTACACCAGAATTATTCGCACGTGTTACAGCCAAAAACGTGATGAAGCAAAAGTCATTCCATAAAGGGATCCAACAATTGGTGCAGGAAGGTGCTGTTCAGCTCTATCAAAGTTATAGTACTGGTGACTATATTTTAGGTGCAGTTGGTCAATTGCAGTTTGAGGTTTTTCAATTTAGAATGGCAAATGAATACAATTCTGAAGTTGTTATGACACCAATGGGCAATAAGATCGCACGTTGGATCGACCCAGAACAATTAGATGAAAAGATGTCTAGTTCAAGAAACTTACTCGTTAAAGATCGTCAAGGTGCTCCGCTATTTCTTTTTGAAAATGAATTTTCAGAAAGATGGTTCAAAGATAAGTATCCTGATGTAAAATTAACGGCAAAACTATGATCTATAAGCGCTAGTCAAATAACAAAAGCTCAGAACTGACAGTTGAGAGATTATGTCTCAATTGTCAGTCTGGGCTTTTTGGCATATATGATTTTACGGGTCCAAGTTTAGATATTCACGGATCGTCCAACCAAGACCATTGACTTCAAACCAAAGCATCCCATCAACTCTGATCCGTCCTGTCAAAGTTACGATCTGTCCATTTTTGATCAATCCGACTTTTTGCCCGAATGGTTTATCGTATAAGACAAGTTCACCATCTGGGATAAAGTCGATCATCGCATTATGGCGGAGATCTATCGAGCGTGGTAGATCAATATCAAGGGTATCACGGTCACTGATCACAGCTGGCTTTTTATCCAACATTGTCATCAATTCGGCATCATATTTGATCCAAATACTACCGCCTAAGCAATACCAACGTTGATCGTTATCAGTGATGATCGTTTCAAAAGTTTGCCAAATAGTATCTTTGGCTAAGATCACATCGGTAACTTGCCCTTCAGGAGCATCTAAGCAAGGTAGGGACTGTTTGAATTTTAGATAGTGTGGGGTATAGTCAACATCTTTCCAATTGTCCCGGCGATAAAAATAGGTCACAGCCTGTTGATCATAAGTAAAGATCCCATGTGTCAAACCACGAGCTCGTAAGAGAGTGTAGTTGCGGATCGCAGGTGATGAAAGGGAATACTCATCACCGATTTTTCCTTTAACAAAAGTTGGTTTTTGTAAGAAACGGCGATCATCGATATCTTGGCAAAAGATCCAAATATTACCAGCATCTTTTTTACGGTAGGTAAAAGTGATCGCAGCGTAAGGTAAGACAAAATCACTCGTAAAACCATCGACACGGATCAAATTATAGCCTTCAAAATCTTTGAATCTGAATTTGATCGGTTCGTGGCGCTTGCCCGAGATGATCTGGGGTGAAGCTAAGAATTTTTTGTCTTCATCTTGAAAGAGCAAGATAACAGTTGAATCCTGCGTAGTGGCTTTTTTCTTGATCGCATTTTTAGTCGTGACTGCTTTTTTTTGTTCTAATACGATCTCTGCTTCTTTTTTTAGTGGTGGCGCCGGGGCGATAGGTTGCTGAGCTGGCGCAGTTTTTTCGATCTTTATCTCTGGTCGTTTTTCGAGCAATGCTTCTTTGACTGGAGCTATTTCGATTTTAGAACGCTTAGCAAAGCGCGAACGGTGTTTTTCATTATTTGGATGTTTTGTCTTTTTTTGTCTTTTCGGTGCCAACTTGAACTCGCCTCCCTCGTATCGGTATCACGTCAATTATAACGTATCTCTAAAATGATTGCACAAAATTATTACTAGGTAACCTAAAATTTTTTTAGTACTATAATAAAAAACCCCGTAAGGTAGGCACTGGGGTCCGTCAAGTATACAGTTTAAATAGAAAAATAGTTTATGCGGTTTGAACGCGGAATTTTTCTGCGGTCAAGCCGTTTTTTGATGCATATGCACGTTGCGTGTTGAAAT
>NZ_CAQLEL010000070.1:0-6601 GCF_948826705.1 uncultured Ligilactobacillus sp. | reverse complement strand
TTTATCACGACGTTTACTTCTTTTCTTTCCTGTCATTTGTTTCTCCTTTCTAAGGTATGATCCACACAATATAATCTGTATTAGCCAAGTACGTCATGTCGTCTTCTGTTACTTTTACGAACCGATTGTCACCAAAAGGTTGTTCGTCTTGTGGAATAGGCTCTAAAATGCAATTTTGAAGTAGTACGTCATCAGCAAGTTTTACAAAATTAACGTGCTTTTTATTTTCAAGATCAAATTTCATATTAACTAGCTCCTCTCCCTTCCTGTTAACGATTTGGTTTCCATCACAAACATGTCGTACTTACTCAAAGTATCCTTAATTTTATTCAAGACAATTTTTAATTCGTCTAAATTATCTTCCGTGCTGTTCACATAAAAATCCGAGATCACTTTTTCAATATCAGCACTCATTAGATAGACAGCGTCAGCCGTTTCATGACGCTTAAATCTCAAGAAGTCGTCGACCATTTTATTGACGCTCGTTTGCAGTTCTGGATTAAGTGGCTTTTTCTCGAGCTTGATCGCATCTTGTGGATCTGGAAACATTGTGATCACTTGCCGTTTTTTAACGTCTAAAATAATCGCAATGTCTTGATATCGATAACGATCTCTGTCATTCTCTTCTCTCTTAACAAATACACACTCTTTTAACAGTCGATTTGCCCAATCGCCCAAAGTATCTTTAGTTTGTCCAAAACGCTGCTTGATACGCTCTGTTGCGTGTAGTGTGATCGTGTATTCTTCTGGATTAGGAATTCCCATTCGCTTACCTCATTTCTCCATTTTCTCGTCTTCTATACATCTGGTCATATAGCGTTGTTAGTTGAACCTGCAGCTTTTCTACGTCCGTTGCTTGCTTTAGATCGCCGTTATACTTAACTTCCAGATATGCAAGAAACTTAGCTCCGTCTTCAACAAATCGCCACCCTTGCCGTTTCTCTTCCTCTGCCACCGCTATTGCGTCCCACACCGCCTTGACCCTTTTCTCGTCATGCTCTTTGATATACTTGCGAAATATCGGTGCTTGTTCTTCATGAGCTTCTGCGTGGATCTCAAGCTTTCTGATGATATTTGTTTGCATCATTGCTTGTCGCAAATACGCCTTAACAGCGATCGACTCGTTTAGATTTTCATATTTCATGATCTCAACGTATTGCACTTGATTCATGTATCGGCTCATGCTCATCACCTCATTCCTCATTGTTTGGTTCGATAAACGTCATATAACGTCCCTCGAAATAATAGTCAATCGTACCTAATGCACCTTCACGATTCTTCTGGATCGTTAATTGAACAACTTTTGGATCATCTTCATATGGTCTATGCAAGAAAGCTACAACGTTGCTATCTTGTTCAATCGATCCTGAGTCACGCAGATTGGAAAGTTGCGGTGTTTGATTAGCATTTACTTCTCGATTGAGCTGGGCTAACACCACGATCGGAACGTTATACTCATTTGCCATGATCTTTAGTTCTCGTGAGATCTGTCCGATCTGTTCCCACCGTTGCGCTCGGCTATTTTCAACTTTGATCAAACCAATGTAATCAACGATCGCTACATACTTGTTTTGCTTTGATTTAGCTGCATTTTCTCTGATGATCGATAAGATACCACTCAAAGATAAAACTTTGTCATACACACGTAATTTACGTTCTCTGTACCATTCGATCGCATCTGCTACTACTTCACGTTCGTATTTTTGAAGAACCTTTGCAGGTCTCTTTAATCGCTGTGATGAAATATTAGTGTGTCGTGCTACAAATCTGTTAAGCATCTCACGCTTGTTCATCTCTAGTGTGAAGAAATCGACCTGCACTTCTGGATCATTGCTTATGATCTGATACGCTAAGTTCACCCCATAAGCTGTTTTACCAACAGATGGACGTGCACCGATCGTCAGTAACATCGATCCATACAGACCACCAGCTAAGAAATTATCTAACTTAGGAAAGCTCTTGATCCCAACTGGCATATCGTTATACATGCGATAACTCAGATCATCCATTGCCTCATCAAGATAGCCTTTGTCATCTTCTTCATCAGTCTTCTTTAAATTTTCAATTGCCGATGCAAGTTGGCTAAGCTCTTCTTTTTTGGGCGACATTTGATACAACACAACTGCCTCATCTAGCTTTTTCTTAGCTGCTACTTTATGCAGTGCTTTTACATCACTTGTAATGCTTGCCGTTGAAAATACCGACTCTCGCATATCTTCAAGATCTTTATAGCTTAGTTGTCCGTCATACTTATCTAGTTCGCTATATACGTTGAGTGTCGTTCGTTCATTCGCATCTAAACTCTGTAAAACTTCTACAACGTTTCTAAAACGGGTATCTTCAAACCAAGTCGCATTTACAGATACAACATCGACCAAATCAGGTTTGCTAAGAAACGTTGCGATCACTCTTTGCTCTAGCTCGTTCAATCTCTAACACCTTCTCTTTTAGCTCTGGAAATTCATTGACGATATTTTTTACATCTTCATCCGTAAACCACTCTGGATGGTTTTTATATTGCATTGGAAAAGCATCCCGTCTGCTCTCTCTTTCTTCTCTTTCAAGATCTAAGGTCGTCCGCTCGGCTGGGGCGGAACTAGGGACGGTTTTAGGGTTGACAGGGGAACTACTGCCACCTACGTTGTACTCATCATTCCAACACTCTCCGTTAAACCACGTTGATCCTTGTTTGATATACTGTTTGCTTGTTCTTTGCACTCTGATCTGAGTCAGATAATTCACGATACCTGTTTGGATATCTTTGTTGGTTGTACCCTTTTTGATTGCTCTCTTATATGCTTCAAAAGCTTTCTTTTTACCTTCTTTACGTGGATACAACTTCCAAAGTTTGTTGAAATCTTCATCTAGCTGCTTCTCTCTAATTTTTTTCGAATCTGATTGATCATTATTAGATGTATTACTAGATGTATTATTCTCTTTATCATTTTCTAAATAGGGCCTATAATTTTCTAAATAGGGGGTAGTTAATTTTCTAACTACCTTCATAGTCCGCTTTTTAACTTGCTTTCCTTCTCGATCATAGTCAATCTTGATATATCCTTTATCAGATAAATTGTTGATTATCTGGGAACATCTTCCCTTAGATATACCAAAAAACTCACTGAAATATTTATTGCTGGCGTAGCATCCTTTACCATTATCCAAACTTTCAATTTCAGTAATGAAAACTACCTCCATTATTTTTAAGTTAGGATCCAACCAATATTCCTTAGGAATCCACACGCCTCTAAATCCTCTTGACTCATTGGTTATTTTTCGTTCAGCCATCGTTGCACCTCCTTTTTATCGGGCTTCCCACCCTTTCGGCGATTGTACGTTCGCTAACTCTTGTAGTTTCCTTTAACGTTGATTTTCTTTAGTGTTTCAGCGTCTAGCTTGATGCCGTTTGCTGGAACGTGATATAACTCTGAAAACTTTTCTGGCCCAAGCTGATGATAATTTTGATGATGTGTCCGACACAGTGGCAGCACTCTATGTTGTGTGTGATCCACCTTGTTACGATCAACACCCATCCCGATCGTATCTGTATGGTGTATGTCAGCTTGCAAACCACAAATTAGACACACTCTATGTCGGCAACATTGATAGATGAAGTACTGTTCATCTTTTGGCAGTAGCTCGTATCCTTTGGCAAACGGTACATGCCACTCAAACATGAAATCTACTACCAATTCGATCAATACATTTGCATCTGTCACACTTGATCTTGTGTGATCTGCTAAGCTAATCTCTTTGCCTGTATAAAACTGATACTGTAGATAGAACATGTCTTTCAAGAAATCTTGTGGTACAACAAAGTGGTCCACGATGTCATTCAACAGAGCGAAGAACAAGCGCCGTTGTTTCTTCCTGACACGTCTTGTATCTGCAAGTTCCCAATCAACATAGAACTGTTCTTTGCTACCTGCTACTGTCTCGATATGATCCAAGTTAGGCATGTGATCTAACTTGACCATCAACCATGCTCCGCCGTCATCTGCACGTTGCAGGATAGCTCGTGATCTTCGCTCCATTGTTATCAGCTCCTAAGCTTAGAACGGTAAATTATCGTCTGAGATCACTTGTCCAGCTCCTGCAAATGGATCTGGTCCAAAGTTATCCGTTGTGTTAGCTGAAGCTTGATTATTAGCACCAAAACTTGAATTTGCTTGTTGATTAGTTGGAGCAAATACTCCATTAGGCTTGCTTCCCTCAGGGTCAAGAAGTTTACGACTTTTAACACGTAAATTGTAATATCCTTTTTGGCTTGGCGTATCAGACCAATCAACTGAAATATTTAGTTTGTTATATTTTCTGATGAGACCTTGCAACATAATCTGTAAAGTATCTACCTTAGATCCTTCTGGAAAACCTGCTGCAACTAACAATGTGTTAAATCGCTTTAATGATTGTTCTTCTTTTTCAGGTGTCTCATCATTCCAAGTCACATTGTCAAAATTGATTTGTCCACCTGCATACTTTCCGTCAATGACCTCATAGTGGAGAACTAACATTTCATTACCAGTATTCTTAGAAGTAGTTAATTCTGAAGTTGGTAACACTCTTACATTGTAAGTTCCTGCTTCTTCCACTCGACGACCAAACGTGTTTTTTTCGTCTACTGTCATACCTCTAAATGCCATAATTTATCTATCCTTTCTTAGCTAGCTTTTTTAGCTGTTCCTTTGTTTTTTTCTTGTTCTGTGATGTTTTCCTTTTGCTTCGGTTCGATAAGTTCATCTGCCTTGATTAGTTTACGGTCGTCAATACGGTTCTTAGCGTGATTTCCTTGCTCTGGATCAAGATCGATCCACCGTTTTCCGTCTTTGACATAAATTCTTCCAACTAAGTCAAACATTGAGGTAAAAGCGTTGAACGTTTTTAAGTTCATATCCGCTTCGTATCGACCTTTACCGTCGATTCCTCCATTGTCTTTATCGATCGCATGTGCTGTGGCATAGACTGTTTTATTGCTTTGTCGTAACCTTGAACCAAGGTCACGAAACCATTTCTGCATTGCATTGTAATTTTGGCGATTATCTCTTGCTGCATTTTCAATGTTATCCAGCACATAATTTTGTAAGGCTGTTACATTGTCTAAGCAAATAACATCAAAATCAGGGTTCGCAATAGCTCTGTCGACCATCTTATCGACCAATGCTTGAACCATCGTTAGATCTTGTTGCTCTAGTACTAATAATGTCGTATCACCAGTGTCTTTGATTACGTCATACGACATATCAAAACTGAATAGAATTTTATTGCCTTTGAACAATCTTATTAAGCTTGTCTTACCTGTTCCACCGTCGCCATAAATAAAATACATGTTATGGTGCTCTGGGAAATTTCCTGGCGTAAAAAATTGCATTTGATCACCTCCTACTTGATCACTGTCCCACGATTATCTTTTAAGTGTGCCCCTTTAATGTCTTCACCGTTCATAAGTGCTCTGTACAACGCCATAGAATCAGCTTTGACAACTGTTTCTGTTTTCTTGTACTCATCTGGTAGATCTTCCAATCGATCAACAATCACTGACTTCTTGTAATTTCTCGTCTTCAAAATGTGATTGCTTGTCTGTAATTCTTTGATACCAGCTTCGTCAAGCGCCGCTGTCATGTAATCTTTTAGGCTCTTTTGTTTGTTCTCAAGAACCTTCTTTGCTTCCTGCAACTCTTTGATCTTGTTCTTTAAGAAATCAGCTTGCATCTTGCTTTTCTCGATCAGATAAGCGATGTTATCCAACTTGATTTCTCGTGCATCTGCGATTGCGTCTAATGTATCTTGTAGTGTTTTGGGATCTAATTCTGTCATTTCTTCTACTACTCGATATTGTTCGTTGATTTCAAATAGGTTCATTCATTAGTCCTCCTTATCCCTAGAGTTGATCTCTGCGTATACAATGGACTTAATACATTCAAGATCATTTTTATGCATGTTTTCAAACAACTCATTAAGCATTACAAACAAGCCAAGCGATGATGCTTTCACGTTAGTAGCTACGTAATCAGTATTTTCACTTGAAGCAAGCACTGCAAAGTCTAAGTCTGCTTTCTTCAAAACTTCCCCTGCTTGTTTAACTGCTTCTTTTTTCTGCTCTTTATTAGTGTCTTCTTCTTTGACTCCTTGCTTTAAGATAGCCGCTAATAACATTTTTTCTAATTCATTCATTGTCGTATCTCCTTTGAATTCGTGTTATAATTTAATCGAAAATATTTTTAGTTTGGATCGCACTGCCATGCGATCCTTTTTTATGGTTTGAACAACCAGTCCAAGCCTTTCGTCCATTTGGCATCCCGAGCGCTAGCAATCGCCAACACGATCAGCGCTAGTAGACCAGCCCAGCCAGTGATCCACTCTTCATGTGGTAAGAAACCCGCTAGCATGATGCCTGCTAATACTGCTAAGATGTAGCTACTGTTGATTTTCATGTTCGTTCACTTCCTTTTCGTCAATTACCCCACATTCGTACAACGATAATACAAGGCAGTCTTTACAACAAAATGCGCCATGATCAAACTCAATCATATATTCATCAAAAAATTCACAATTGATTTGCAAGTAACCCCCTTTGATTTCTTCACCACAATGTTCACAATGT
>NZ_CAQLEL010000069.1:0-19987 GCF_948826705.1 uncultured Ligilactobacillus sp. | reverse complement strand
GTTTGAACAAATAGTTGCTTTTTCCCCATACTTGACCACTCCTTATCCTAGACGCTGGCGAGCATCAAAAGCCCGCCGTACAACATTACCAACATAACTGATGCCCACACATAATACTAAGATCAATAATGAAGCTGGCATCCAGACCCACGGTTCGCCTGTCATAACATCAGGATCTTGAGCCAAGCCGATCATCACCCCTAAACTTGGAACCGAATCTGGCAACCCAAATCCTAAGAAACTCAGACCAACTTCGATCCCGATATTTGAAGTCAAGCTCAAGATCAGATCAACGATGATAAGAGAGCTGATATTAGGTAAAATATCAAACACCATGATTTTTAGAGCATTACTCCCAGAAGTTGCAGCAGCGTAGACATACTCTTTATGTGCTTCAGCAAGTGCTTTTGAACGAATGAGTCGAGCAGTTCCGACCCATAAAAAAGCGGAGATGACTAATACAAAGTCCAACATAGTATAATTAGGAATAATCGAAACGATAACGATCACTAACATCAACATGGGTAACAACATCATAAAATCCAAAAAGCGCATCAAGATATTGTCAACTAATCCACCATAATATCCAGCAACTAGCCCAAATGCGATCCCGATCACTTCAACGATCAAAGTGATCGCTAAACCGATATTAAGCGAGTTACGCGCTCCTAAGACGAGATATTTTAAAACATCACGTCCCCCTTGATCAGTCCCTAGAAGATGCCCCTCTTTACCGGGATGGATATAACTATTTAAAATATCAACATGCATCACTTGTTTTGTATCCAAAAAAGCAGCATAACCGTAAATAGCTAAGACTAACATAGTCAATAAAAATACGAAAAAAGTTGCTCCTTTGTCTTGTTTGAATTCACGTACGATCATCGAAAAATTAGATGTTTTTTTCATATTCTTTCCCCCATTATCCGATCCGGACTCGTGGATCGACCAAACTCAAAATGATATCTGATAAAAGCGAGCCGATCAAAGTCAAAGTCCCATACAATAAGACTAAAGCCGTGATCACGGAATAGTCACGATTCAAGATCGAATCCATAAACAAAAGTCCCATACCTGGATAATTGAAGATCTGTTCGATAAAGATCGAGCCCCCAAGAAGCCCTGTGATCGAATAGCCTAAAAATGCTGCGATCGGTAGGAGTGAGTTCCTAAAAATATGGCGTGTAAAGATCTGTTTTTCAGGCACACCTTTTGCTCGGGCTGTCTTGACATAATCTTGATTTTTATTATCAATGACCTCACTTCGTAGATATTGCACAACTGTAGTCACACTGAGCAAAGCCATCAAACATGCAGGCAAGATCATATGGTCCAAACGACTCAATAAATAGCTGACTGTCCCGATCGCATCAACAGAAACTGAACCAGATGTCGGAAAGAGTTGTAATTTATATCCAAAAAGCCAAATCCCTAACATATAAAAGACAAAAGCTGGGATCGCATAAGCAACAAAAGTATAGATCATGATCGCCTTGTCCAACTTAGAATTTTCATATCGCCCAGCAACTAACCCTAGTGGGATCGCTAAAGTATAACTTAGGATCAAAGTCAATAAAGATAACCAGATCGTATTGCCCATACGCGATAAGATCAAACTTCCAACTGGTGTTTTAAACTGATAGCTCATGCCTAAATCGCCATGAAACATCCGCACGATCCAGTGCCAGTATTGAACATACCATGGATCATAGACCCCCGCTTTGATACGTAAAGCTTCGATCGCTTTAGGTGAGGTCTGCGGGGTGACCATTCCAGTAAATGGGTCACCTGGCATGAGTTTAGCCAATAAAAAGATCACGACACTCAAGATGACCAATTCCGGGATCATCAATAAAACACGTCTTAAAATAGTCTTCCACATATCATCACTTCCCCTTTTTGATATCTATTCTTTTTTCAGTGCAACTAAGTGGGTCGAAGTCACTTCTTCTAAGGGGTAAACTCGGCCATCTTCATCATAATAATTTACTTTTTGAGCATTATATTCTGCTTCGAGCAATTGCCTTTGTTGCCGATATTTTGTACGTTGTTCTACATCTGTCCGTGGAATTGCTGCCAATAACCTTTTAGTGTAGATATGTAGAGGGTCTTGGTAGATATCTTCACGAGTACCAACTTCAACAAAACGCCCCCGATGCATGATAGCTAAATTATCACACATATGATGTACTACACCTAGATCATGTGAGATAAATAAAAATGCTACCCCATACTTTTTTTGGATCGCTTTCATGTAGTTCAAAACTTGGGCTTGGACTGAAAGGTCTAGAGCTGAAACAGGTTCATCTGCAATGATCAACTTAGGCTTAGTAGCTACCGCACGAGCGACCCCGATCCGCTGGCGTTGTCCTCCAGAAAATTGATATGGATATTTATAAAGTGATTCTTCGTCCAAACCAACTGTCTTCATTAATTCAAGCACTCTGTTTCTTAACTGAGAACGTGATAATTTTTCAAAATTTTTCAAGGGTTCGCCAATGATATCGATGACTTTTTTCTTAGGATTCAAACTTGAAAGCGAATCTTGAAAGATCATCTGGACATCTTTGTTATATTTCATTTTCTTTCTGACATGTTTATCAGTGACATCCTTACCTCGATAAGTGATCTCCCCTGAAGTTGCTTCTACCAAACCAACTAACGCTTGACCGATCGTAGATTTCCCCGAACCTGACTCACCGATCACCCCATAACTTTGACCTTGTTTGATCGTAAATGTCACTCCATCAACGGCATATACATGATCTGTTACATGGTTAAAAAAACCCGAACGCACCGGATAATAGACCCGTAGATCTTTTACTTTTAGCAATTCATCCATTAGCTACCTCCTCTATTTTTCTTCATCTGGAAACTCAAATCCGCGCCAACAAATACAACGAACAAAATGACCAAGCGCCACTTGATGCATTTGAGGCTGACTTTCATGTTCTTTTTCTGCTATCCAAGGAATACGTTTAGCAAAACGACAACCGCTATGCTCCATATTTTTTAACGATGGGACCATTCCCTCAATCACATAGAGTTCTTCTTGCTTATCATCTGACTGTGGCATAGAACGTAATAACGAACGCGTATATGGATGCTTAGGTTCAGTAAAGATCTGCTTAGTACTCCCCAACTCAACGACCTGACCCGCATACATCACAGCAACACGATCAGCCACCTCAGCTACGACTCCTAGATCATGAGTGATCAAAATGATCCCCGCATGGTTCTCAGTTTGGATCGCTAATAATAGATCCAAGATCTGGGCTTGGATCGTAACATCTAAAGCTGTGGTCGGTTCATCTGCAATGATCAGATCTGGTTTACAAGCGATGGCGATAGCGATCCCCACTCGTTGCCTCATCCCACCTGATAATTCATGCGGATACTGACGTGCGACTAATTCTGGTTTTTCTAGCCCTACTTGTTGTAGTAATTCGAGTACCCGTGCATTTTTTTGTTCCTCTGACATCTCAGTATGTAGATCTAGACTCTCTTTTACCTGATCCTCGATCCGCATCAACGGATTCAACGAGGACAGCGGATCTTGAAAGATCATTCCGATCTGCTTTCCTCTGATTTTTTGTAGTTGCTCACGTTTCGCACCAACAAGTTCATTTCCCCGATATTTGATGCTTCCTGTCATTTGTACTTGTTTTTCGTCGTGTAAGCCAATAATACTCGTTGCTAAAGTACTTTTACCGCAACCAGACTCACCAACGATCGCTAACACTTCATTTTCATTTACTTCTAAGCTAACATCATCAAGCGCGTTATAATATTGGCCCTCAACTTTGAAAGCTGTGCTTACATTTTTGATCTCTAATAGCAATATCTCGCCCCCTAATTTATCACGAGTGAATTTTTTACCAATTCTATTTATAATTTTTACTTTTGTCAATAACTAATTTACTAAAAGTTTTCATTTTTTAAAACGGCCATTATTAGGGTTATAATTGCAATATGAAGCGAACTTATCAAATCAAAACTAAAAACATTTACTTGTCCCTTTATTATCTAGTACTAGCACCAAACATTAGAAAAAGATTATTGGAGAATGTTTTTTTTATAAACGCATTTTTGGCGCTAACTTATTTTCTTTAAAAAAAGTGTTGACATTACCAAAAAAAGGTTGTAAATTTAGTTCAACAATAAATATCAGCGAACGCAATGAGAAAGACAAGTAATCGTATGTGCACCTAAAAGCGAGCTCTGGTCGGTGAAAGAGAGCAGGTCAGCCTTACGATGAAAAATCACTTTCGAGCGTTGTATCGAACGAACTTCTAGTAGATACTCTGGGTACACCCATTACAGTGTTAGCATATCGCCCTTTATTCTAGGTACGGGCCGTATGTGAAAGGTGAACGTAGCGAGGCGTTCATGAAGCAAGGTGGTACCACGCTCTACAGGCGTCCTTGGACTAAGTAATTAGTCTAAGGACGCCTTTTTCTTTTAGTTCTGATATTTTTTGCGACTAAAAAAAGGAGTTTGGATTATGAAAAAAACAAAAAGTAAGATGTCATTTAAAGATTATGCCGTCGTCAGCTCATTATTATTTGGGCTCTTCTTTGGAGCTGGCAATTTGATCTTCCCACTACATTTAGGTCAATTAGCTGGCCATAACTGGGTCCCAGCGACCTTAGGCTTTCTCGTAACTGGAGTCTTGTTGCCCTTGCTCTCAGTCTTAGCGATCGCCATCGTTAAAGCCGATGGGGTCTATGATGTTGGGCTCCCATTAGGGACAGGATTTGCTCTTGTCTTTATGGTCTTGATCCACGCTACGATCGGCCCCCTTTTTGGTACACCTAGAACAGCAACGGTTGCATATTCCGTGGGTTTACAACCATTTTTAGGGGCTGATAACCACTGGGGATTGCTCTTATTTTCAGCATTATTTTTTGCAGCAGCTTTTGGCTTTTCTTATAAAGAAAACGACATCTTGTCTAATGTCGGTAAAGTCCTAAATCCCCTTTTCTTAAGCCTTTTGACACTGGTCTTTGTCGTTGCCTTTGCTAATCCATTAGGTCATACGACAAATGCACCGGTAACTGAAGTCTATACTTCATTTTCAAGCGCATTGACAAATGGCTTTTTAGAGGGCTATAACACGATGGATGCATTAGCTGGTCTAGCCTTTGGGATCACCGTCGTAACTGCGATCAAACAAATGGGTTACCGCGATCCAAAGAGCGTTTCGCTCGTGACCGCTAAAGCAGGCTTTTTCTCCATGGGTTCGGTCGCTTTGATCTACTTACTTTTGATCGTTTTGGGTGCGATGTCTTTAGGACGCTTCAAACTTTCTGAAGAAGGTGGCACTGCTTTTTCTCAGATCGTTACAGCTTATGCTGGTTCAGTCGGACAAGCAGTGTTAGCTACGCTTTTAACAGTCACCTGTTTGACGACTGCTGTTGGTTTGGTCGCTGCTTTTGCCCAAGATTTCCATAATCATTTTCCAAAGGTCAGTTACCATGTATGGCTTTTCTTGAGCTGTTTTGCATCATTTTTGACGGCTAACTTTGGGCTTGAAACGATCATCGCTTGGTCCAATCCGATGTTGATGTTTCTTTACCCACTTTCAATGGTCTTGATCTTGCTTTCAGTCTTTTCACCACTCTTCAAACGTGATGGGGTCGTTTATCTAGCCGTGGTAGTTTGCACGGTCGTTCCTGCTTTCTTTGATATGATCGTTGCTTTTCCAAAAGTTGTTAGCCAAAGTGCTTTTGGACTCACAGTTGCTGATCTACGGGCTTACTTACCACTAGCAGGGATCGGAATGTCATGGGTCGTCCCAGCATTGGTCGGCTTAGTCGTTGGACTCTTAGTTCACTTCATCCGACGCAGTGATCTCCCTGAATTAGTCGAAGAATAGATCTGATCACACCTTGCTTTAAATGCCTCTGTAATTATGTAAAGAACCTATAAAAAGCTCCTGCAAAAAATGCAGGAGCTTTTTATTTGAGCTTTTGCCATAGATAATGCCCGAGATAACACAAGATAACAAACGGTAAGGTCCAATATAGCGCCACTCTTTGTTTGGTATCAAACCAGATCAACAAACATGAAGCACCGCTCAAAATAAACGTAGCCCAAGGAACTACGGGGAAAAATGGGGTCCTATATTCAAGTTCAGTCAGTTTATGTCCACTAGCTAAAAAGGCTTTGCGAAATCTGATCTGTGCTAAAGCGATCACCATCCAGACGATAACGACTGCTAGCCCAGAGATCGAGACCAAGACTAAATAAACAGTATCAGCCGCAACTACACTTGAGATCAATGCCAAGATCGCCCTGATCATACTAGCACAAAGCGCGACCACTGGAACACCTTTTTGAGAGGTCTTAGTAAAGATCGGCGAAAGTGTCTTTTCATTTCCCAATGACCATAACATCCGCGTCGAAGCATACAAACCAGAATTAGCGGCTGAAATGATCGCCGTTAAGACAACAAAGTTCATCAGATCGGCAACATAAGGTACCCCGAGCTGCCCGAGCACGTAGACAAACGGACTTTGCGTCACCCCTGCTACTTGATAGGGAATCAGTGCCGCCATGACTACGATACTTCCAATAAAAAACAAGGCCAAACGCAATAATGTCGTGTGGATCGCTTTTGGGATCGTCTTTTCAGGGTCTTTAGCCTCTCCTGCTGTGATCGCAATGAGCTCTGTCCCAGAAAAAGCAAAGTTGACCGTCAACATTGTGGTAAAAACTCCCCCAAAACCATTGGGAAACCAACCGTTTTTCGTCAAATTACTCAACCCTAGAGCATGACTGGACCCTGCATACGGCAATACACCAATGATCGCTAAACTACCTAAAATGATAAAAATAACGATCGCTAGCACTTTGATCAAAGAAAAATAATACTCACTTTCTGCAAAGACTCGAACTGAAAAGACGTTGGTCAAAAAGATCAAAATGATAAATACCAAACTCCAAAGCCAGACTGGAGTATTAGGAAACCATTTTTGCATGATCAGACCAGCTGCTGTAAATTCTGAACCTAAAGCGATCGTCCAAGTCAACCAATATAAAATAGCAACTAAAAGTCCTGTAGCTGGTCCGATATAACGCTTCGCATAGACATGAAAAGCACCAGTATAAGGCATTGCCACACTAAGTTCACCTAGACACAACATTACTAAGAGACAAAGTAGCGCTCCGATCAGATAAGCAATTATCGTTCCGATCGGTCCTGCTTCATGGATCGTGTAGCCCGAACTCAAAAAAAGTCCTGTCCCGATCACGCCGCCTAATGATATCATTTGGATGTGTCGTGCTTGCATCTTGCGTTTTAAATGTGTCTTATATGCCATTATTGATCCCCCTGCCCAAAAGATTACATTAAAATGAAAAAATGATAAAATATTAAATAAGATTATAACATAATTCAATTTAGAAAGGGACACTTTTATGGATGACCAAATTTTTAAACAGCTACACGTTCTCGATGGCGCTATGTCAAGTGCTTTAGAGCAACATGGACTTGATACTAACAATAAATTGTGGACAGCAAAAGCTTTGATCGATGATATCGATATCGTCTATGACGTTCATTTCAAATATTTTGAAGCTGGAGCACAAATGGTCTTGACCGATACTTATCAAGCAAATATCTATGCCTTTGAAAAACTAGGCTACACCCGCAACCAAGCCCAAAAATTTATCGCAATGGGCGTTTTAGTCGCCAAAAAAGCCCGTGATGACTATGAAAAACAGACTGGTAAACACGGGCTGGTCGCAGGCACGATCGGACCTTATGGCGCTTATCTAGCCGATGGTAGTGAGTATCGTGGCGATTACTTATTAAACGAAGCACAGTATCTGGATTTTCATCTCCCACGTCTACAGACAATTTTGGAACAAGAACCAGATTGCATCGCTTTAGAAACGCAGCCAAAACTCTTTGAACCAGTGACATTGCTAAAATGGCTCAGTAAATACGCTCCCACAATGCCTGTTTACGTGTCTTTTACCTTACGTGATGAACAGACCTTGAGCGATGGGACAAAACTTTCTCGCGCTATTAAAGAAGTTTCCAAATATCCACAAGTTTTTGCGGTCGGGATCAATTGTATCGCCCCAAAACTTGTCGAAAAAGCTCTCAAAACGATCAGACAAGCGACCACTAAGCAGATCATCGTTTATCCTAATTCAGGTTCTGTTTATGATCCAAATACTAAAACATGGCAAGAACTAACACAAAAGATCGATTTTAAACAAGCTGCTGCTAAATGGCATCAAGCCGGGGCAAACATCATCGGTGGTTGCTGTACGACTACGCCTACTGAGATAAAACAGATCACAGAATATTTCAACGAACAATAACACTAAAAAATTCCCACCAATTTTGGCGGGAATTTTTGTATCTATTTAAAACTAAGTCCAAGTAAACTGATGATCACAAAGGTCATTCCACTTGCGATCACAGGTCCAGCGGCCACACCTCGTAAAAAGACGACACCTAAGATCGTCCCAAAGACTAAAGCAACTGTCACCTGGGGAGTAGCCGCCAGTTGATCGACACCATAGCGCGATAAGATCGCAACTAAGATCCCACAACCAACAGCGATCCAACCAGCTGGCATCTTGAAAGCATCGAGCAGGTCTTTAAAAGTGATCTGTCCGGTCGCGATCGGGATCAAGATCGCAACTGAAATGATCGTAACGCCCCAATTGATCCCCTTGGCTTGGATCACAGGGAACCACTTTTCAGATAACGCTGGGATCAACTTGATCGCCATGACGACCAAAGTTGCAATGATCAAAGAATTGTTTTTACCAAAAAACGAAACTGCCAAGATCAGCAGTAAAAATAACCAAGTTTCCATAATAAGTAAGTGCCCTTTCTCTTTTTAACAGTACCTAGACCATACCAGATCTAGGCGCAATATAAAATCATTAAGATACTGTTTGATCTTTCACCTTGGCGATCTTGCCTTGTTCGATATACACGGCTAAGATCGACAAGTCAGCAGGATTGACACCACTGATACGACTTGCTTGAGCCAAGGTCTCAGGTTGTATCTTGACTAATTTTTGTTTGGCTTCAGTAGCTAAGCCTTCGATCGCCATATAATCAATATTTTCTGGGATCTTCTTAGCTTCCATTCGCTTCAATTTTTCAACTTTCTCATAGGCTTTCTTGATGTAGCCTTCATATTTGTATTGGATCTCGATCTGCTCGATTACGCGCCGATCAAGGTCTTTTGGTGCAGCTGGGATAAATTGCATCAGATCAGCATAGGTCACATATGGACGACGCAAGAAATCACTTGCTAAGACCCCATCTTTCAAAGGACGATCGCCATGAGCTTCTAAATACGCATCTACTTCTGGTGACGGCTTGATGCGAATCTTGGATAACCGTTCTTTTTCAGCTACGATCTCAGCTTTCTTAGCTTCAAAAGCTGCCAAACGTTCATCTGAGATCAAGCCGATATCATGACCAAGTTCTGTTAAACGCAGATCGGCATTATCATGGCGCAAGATCAAGCGGTATTCTGCCCGACTCGTCAACAAACGATAAGGTTCATTTGTTCCCTTAGTTACTAGGTCATCGATCATGACTCCAATATAAGCATCACTACGCTTCAAGACGATCTCTTCTTTACCTAAAGCATGACGCCCCGCATTGATCCCTGCGATCAACCCTTGGCCAGCTGCTTCTTCATAACCTGAAGTCCCATTAGTCTGTCCAGCAGTGTATAGGCCTTTGATCAACTTGGTCTCAAGTGTTGGACGTAACTGGTATGGTGAAACGATATCGTATTCGATCGCATAACCTGGGCGCATCATCTCAGCTTTCTCTAAGCCTGGGATCGAATGGACCATTTGTTGTTGCACATCTTCTGGTAAAGAAGTTGACAGCCCTTGGATATAGAATTCATCGGTATCACGGCCTTCTGGTTCGATAAATAACTGATGCCGTGGTTTATCAGCAAAACGGACGATCTTGTCTTCGATCGAAGGACAATAGCGTGGGCCGACCCCTTCGATCACACCGGAAAACATCGGTGCTCGGTCGAGATTATCACGAATGATCTTGTGTGTCATCTCTTGCGTATACGTCAACCAACAAGACAACTGTTGTTTTACATCTAGATAGTTGGCATCGTCGCTTTCATAACTGAATAAATGTGGCTCTACATCACCTGGTTGTTCCTCAGTTTTAGAATGATCGATCGTGTTTCCATCTACTCGTGGCGGTGTACCGGTCTTGAAACGCTTGAGTTCAAAACCTAGACGTTCTAGATTCTTAGATAATTCGATCGCAGCTTGCGTATTGTTAGGTCCGGAAGAATACATCAATTCACCAATGATGATCTTACCACGTGCTGAAGTCCCAGTTGTTAAGACAACGGCCTTAGCACCGTAGCAAGCTCCCGTGTTAGTCACAACACCTTTGACTTCACCATCTTCAACGATCAGATCATCAACGATCCCTTGGCGCAAAGTCAAATGTGGTTGATTTTCCAACGTATGCTTCATTTCGATCGAATAGCGACTCTTATCGGCTTGAGCCCGTAAAGCTCGAACAGCTGGACCTTTACCAGTATTTAGCATCCGCATCTGCACGTAAGTTTTATCGATATTTTTACCCATTTCACCACCGAGTGCATCGACTTCACGCACAACGATCCCCTTAGCTGGGCCACCGATCGAAGGATTACATGGCATAAATGCCACCATTTCTAAATTGATCGTGATCAAAAGGGTCTCATTACCCATACGCGCTGAAGCTAAAGCTGCCTCACACCCCGCATGTCCAGCCCCTACTACGATCACATCATAATCTTTTGCCTTATATTTTTCTCCAAATTGCATAAATTCTCCCTTATTTTCCTAAACAGAATTGACTGAATAACTGGTCTAATAACTCATCTTGGTAACTATCACCTGTGATCTCACCTAAAAGTTCCCAAGCACGTGTCATATCGATCTGGACCAGATCAACTGGCAACTCTTGGTCCAAACCAGTTAAAACTGATCCCAAAGATGCCTTAGCTTGTTCTAACAAAGCAATATGGCGTGCATTGGTCACTAAAACTGTCGTCTGCGAATTTTCGATTCCACCATAGAAAAGTGCAGCGATATGTTCTTCTAATTCGCTGATCCCTTCATTTTTTAGCACCGAGGTCTTGAGAACTTCAGCTTTATCAACATATCGATATAACTCATTAAGATCGATTTTTGGTTCAAGATCCATCTTATTCAAGACGATGATCCGTTTTTTATCTTGAGTCAGTTGCAATAACTCGATATCTTCGGTGGTCAAAGGCTCACTAGCATTTAACAACAACATCACCAGATCTGAGCGATCGATCGCTTGACGTGAACGCTCCACCCCGATCTTTTCGACCATATCATCAGTCTCACGGATCCCAGCGGTATCGACTAATTTCAATGGTACGCCTCTGACATTGACATATTCTTCGATCACATCACGTGTCGTCCCTGCAATATCAGTTACGATCGCTTTTTCTTCATGCAACAAGTGATTCAATAAGCTGGATTTTCCGACATTAGGCCGTCCAACTAAAGCAGTAGCTAGCCCTTCACGCAAGATCTTTCCTTGACGCGCTGTGACTAAAAGCTGTTCGATCTTGGCACAAACATCGAGCGCTTTTTCACGCAACATCTTAGAAGTCATCTCTTCAACATCATCATATTCAGGATAGTCAATGTTGACTTCGACTTGGGCCAATACATCCAAGATCTCTTGCCGCAAATTCTTGATCAAGTGCGAAAGATCTCCATCAAGTTGGTTCAACGCCGCTTTCATCGAGCGATCAGTCTTAGCTCGGATCAGATCCATCACTGATTCAGCTTGCGCCAGATCGATCCGCCCATGTAAGAAGGCACGCTTAGTAAATTCCCCCGGTTCAGCTAACCGAGCACCATTAGTCAATAAGACTTGTAAGATCTTATTAGTAGGCACGATCCCACCGTGGCAATTGATCTCGATCGTATCTTCACGAGTAAATGTCTTAGGTGCTCGCAAAACAGAGACCATTACTTCATCGATTATTTCCCGGGTTTTAGGATCGATAAAATGACCATAATTGATCGTATGACTAGAAACTTTAGTCAGATCCTTGCCTTTAAATACTTGGTCAGCGATCGTCACTGCATCATCGCCACTCAAACGCACGATCGAGATCGCCCCTTCCCCAGGTGGGGTAGCGATCGCCGCGATCGTATCAAATTCAGTCACTGTATTTGCCATTATTTCCCTCCGTAAAATTTATCTTTAAGCATAAAAAAAGCGCCTACTCCACACAAAATAAACTTGTCCCCAAGACAAGCTTCTCATGTGGATAAAGCACTTTGACTACTTTATCAAATTAAGATAAGAATGATTATCTATAATATAATGTTAAACTTTTGATTTGTCAATCAGAAAACACAGTGCTGACCAATGCAACGGTACTCAGATCTTCTCAACACAACTAGCACACTACGAGTTTTTAGTTATAAAAGCCAACTACTCTTCTTGATAGAGCTATGCTCACATCAACTTTTAGTCCATTTTACTCATCTTGTCTAGTTATTTGCTAAATATTCATCTAATTCTGCTAAATAAAAAGCTTTTTGCTGTTCACTGATCCAAGAAGCGGTAAATGAATTCTTAGCCAAGGTCACGATCTGCTCTTTAGTTAAGTCATACTTTTGAGCTAACGCATAATAGTTATCGCCAATATAGCCACCAAAATAGGCTGGATCATCAGAATGGATCGAGACCTTAACACCTTTTGCCAACAATTCGAGCACTTCTTTTCCCTTCATATCAGACGCAATAAAGTCATTTGAGAGTGGGCATGAAGTAAAACCAATCCCTTGTTTAGCAGCAAATTCAACTAGATCTGGATCTTCAACAATATTAGTTCCGTGATCGACCCGTTCGACTCCGATAACTTCTAATAACTCACGAATATGCTCTAACGAGTTGACCTGATCGACATCGGCATGAGCTGTAACGTGTAAACCATGCTCTTGGGCGGTACAGAACTGCGCAAAAAACTTCATCGGTGGGTTGTTATGTTCGTCTGAATCGAGTCCGACTCCGATAAATTTATCCTTGTAAGGTAGAGCTTCCAGTAAAGTCTTACGCGCTGATTCTCGGGATAAGTCGCGCAAGAAACACATGATCAAACGAGCATCAATATTTAATGCCCGTGCATCTACAGTTGCACGATATAAACCGTTGATGACTGTTTCAAATTTGACACCACGACTGGTATGCGCTTGGGGGTCAAAGAAGATCTCAGCATGACGCACATTATTTTTAGCTGCTTTTTTGAGGTAAGCCATTGCTAATTCATAGAAATCTTCTTCGTGCACTAAAACTTCCATTGCTGGGTAGTAGACCGCTAAAAATGACGCAAGATCATCATACTTTAAAGTCTCCTCTACTTCAGCGATCGTCTTTTGACCAATATCAATGTTATTCTTCTGAGCTAATTTGAGTTTTAGTTCGGGTTCTAAGGCCCCTTCGATATGTACATGTAATTCAGCTTTGGGTAAGTTATGCGTAAAATCACGGGTCACTTCAGTCATGATACAGCCTCCATCGTTCGCTTTTAGTGAAATTTTATCTAATATAATACCATCCAAAAAATAAAAGTCAACTAAATTCCGAATAAAAGCCAAAAAATAAGATAACCTCCACCGAAGTACACATTCTGGTGGAGACTATCTTATCTGTGGCTTTGTTTCACTCTAATCAAATCTAAGATGGACTGAGCGCCCACTGATCTCAGCTAACCGTAATAATTCATCTGTTGTTGGCAAAACTTCACCTGCTTCGATCGCTTTTAAATGTTCAAAGCTAAAGCCCGCTTTATATGCAAAATGTGGCTGATCTAGTCCCATTTCTTGCCGTAATTTTCGTACCGCAAATTGATAATCTACTTGTAGATTGCGAACTCGGTAGGCTTGTTTTTGTTCAGGGGTCAATTCGATCATTTTAGCATTGAAATTAGCATGTTGATCGTCTTGTTCCTCAGCGGTTAAAGCTTGTAACTGGCGCTTTTTTTGCGCTGCCTTGACCAAGATCGCCTGTTTATTGGCAGCCATTTCGCGAATAAAGTCAGCTACATCAGGTAAAGTACCTACCATCAACTCATTTGTTCGTTTGCCCACTGCATCACTTCATTTCCCTATTTTCACTTAATTATAGCAAAAATAACCCGGGAAATTGCTTAAATCGTCAGATCTTCACCATTTGAGGCGATAACTTTTTGGTACCAGTAAAATGAATCTTTTGGAATTCGCTTCAAACTACCTTTGCCAAAATCATCGCGATCGACATAGACAAAACCATAGCGTTTCTTCATCTCACCTGTCCCGTTAGAAACAAGGTCGATACAGCCCCACATCGTGTAACCCATCAGCTCAACGCCATCTAGGTTTACCGCATCTTTCATCGACTGGATATTTGCCTTTAAATATTTGATGCGATAATCATCGTGGATTTTACCATCACTTGTTAATTCATCACTCCATCCCAGACCATTTTCTACGATCCAAAGTGGTTTGTGATAACGATCCCACAAAACGTTCAAAGCTAGCCGCAAACAATCGGGGTCAGTTGCCCAGCCCCAAGCATTGGTCTCTAAGTAAGGATTCTTGATCCCATTGATCCCTAAATTCCCACTATCAACGGCTTGTTTTTCATGCGTCGTCAAAACATTTGAACCATAACAAGAAAAGCTAACAAAATCGACTGGATAGTCTTTGAGCAGATCATGATCTTCTGGTGAAATATCAAGCTTGATACTTTCGCGTTCATATTCTTTCAATTTATAGTCAGGATAGCGACCACCTGCTTGAACATCGGCATAAAAAAGCATCTTTTGGTTGTATTCCATGATCTTGATCTGATCGGCGGGATCACAAGTATACGGATATACAGGCTGATATGCTAACATCATACCGACCTGCATATTTTTATCGATCTCATGGGCTAGCTTGACTGCCAAAGCACTAGCGACAAATTGATCATGTGCAGCTTGAGCCCGACTTTGCAAACTCGAATCCAACAATCCTGCTCCCATATATGGTGCTAGATCAACTGCATTTATCTCATTAAAAGTCAACCAATACTTCACTTTGCCTTTGTAGCGTGTAAAGACGGTCCGCACATAATTTTCAAAGAATTTGATCAACTTGCGGTTTTTCCAACCGCCATAATCATTGATCAGTCCAAGGGGAGTCTCGTAGTGCGAAAGAGTTACCAGTGGTTCCATCCCATATTGTTTGCATAGGTCAAAGATCTTATCATAAAAGGCTAGCCCAGCTTCATTTGGCGTTTTTTCATCGCCATTTGGAAAGATCCGTGACCAATTGAGTGAGAGTCGATAACACTTAAATCCCATCTCCGCCATCAATTTAAGGTCTTCTTCATAGTGATGATAAAAATCTGTCGCCGTATGACTTGGATAGTAATACCCATCGACTAACGCCGGTTTTGCGCCAGCTGGCAGTTCAAAAGCACTTCCCCATTCAAGTGGAGTTGCTCCCGTCGTACCATCAGATCGTACCCACGTAACTTTACGCGGTTCAGTCGCTGAGCCATTCGTTAAAACATCGACTGCATTTAGACCTTTACCATCTTCAGCAAAGCCACCTTCATATTGGTTGGCAGCCGTTGCGCCACCCCACAAAAAATCTTTCTTAAAAGCCAATCAGCTCACCCTTTCTTGTCTAAACTGTTAACTTTACCTGTTCTAACAGTTCAAACGTATCATTTTCTTTATCGAAGCCATATTTAAAGATCGCACCATTTTGGATACTGGAGAGCTCGAGCTGGTCATCCCAACGTTTGATAAATTGTAAACACGCATTGGCATGTGTGACTGCTAAGACTGTATGTCCATTGGAACGGTGCATCAATTCAGTACAAGTCGTAACGATCCGCTCTTGAACTTCAAAATCACTTTCGCCACCGTACTTAACAAAAAAATCACCATAAGGGCGCAAATGTTGCAGGTAATTATGCTCACCTTCAAGTAGACCAAAATTTTGTTCCTTCAATCCCTTTAGACGCATATATGGTAATGATGTAACTTGACGCAAAGTATCGCAACAGCGCTCAGAAGCTGAACAATAAGCAGCCGAAAGATCAACTTCTTTAAAATATTGCCTTGCTTCCTTAGCTTGTTTGATACCGTTTTTGGTAAGTGGTGAATCACTCCAACCTTCGATCTTACCCAATTGGTTGAATAATGTTTCACCATGGCGCATTAAATACAATGTTTGTTCCATAAGCCCCTCCATAAAGTATACTCTTTTAAAAATATGACTTTACTTAATCAGTATAACGCTTTCTTTCTGACTAAGCAAAGAACAACTGCTACAATAATTCCTGACCATCATTATCCGTTTTTTTACTTAAATTAATAATAAAGCAGTGCTAAGAAAACCTTAAGATTTCTTAGCACTGCTTTGATTTTGCTTGAAACGTTCAACACTGTACTAGTGCCTAGAATGCACCGCCAGTTCCGCCGCCACCGCCACCAGAACTGCCACCAGAGAAACCACCGGAACTACCACTAGCCGATGAGTCAACATTGGCTGCCGCAATGCTTTGCTCAAAACTTGAGGTAAAACTGTCATTCCAATCACCTGCAAAATACAAGCCATAGTAGATTCCAAAACCAGTCTCTAATTCGGCTACACTAAACTCGGCTTTCAAGGCCTTGATGACCTTCTTTGCTAGCCCAAATGCAACCGCATACGGCATGATCTGCTCCCATAAAACAATGTCTCCTACTTCGCGTAGATCAAAACGTCCAACATCTTTTAACATCGCTTTGAAACACCGTAATTCATAGATCTCTCTTTCTCCTGTTGGCGTATAGCTCGAGTGTGTCAGCAAATACTTAGTACTCAATAAAATGATCACGATCCCTAAACCTAAACAGATCCATCTGATCATTCCACTAAAGATGATCCCCAACAATAATAAGACCCCTAAGTTGACAAAAGTACCTAGCATAACGGTAACACACCAAGCACGGGTCTTTTTATCGATATAGTTATAGGCGTCGGCTTGCCGTTTTACCCGCTTAGCCCATTGCTCAAATTTTTGACTAAGTGCCTTAGCTCTACTGCGCTTGTTTTTTACCTGCTTAAGGGTCTTTAGATCAAATTCGGTCCCATTGCCGACATTTTTAAAGAGAAAACGCAACAATCCATCTTCCAAAAGTGTCTTATCTTTCAACTTGATCACATAGTTTTTTTTGCCTGAAGCTTCCACGATCTCTAACTTCTCCTGACCTGCAAGATCCAATAAATGTGCACTAAATGCTTGATTATTCGGTAGCGTTTGGTTTAATACAACAAAAGCTACTTCAGGTGCATATTTAGGGATCTCATAGCTATGCTTGAGTGACGGTAATTTAGTCTTTTTATTTCCTGGGTTTATCACCAAGATCGCGATAAAACCTAGAGAAAGAGCCAATGCGATCCCGCTGAAAATATGCTTGATGACTTGTGCCTTTTTTTCCTCAGCTTGACGCTTTTGATTGGCTTCATTAGCCAACTTAGCCTCGGCTCGTTGGATCTTTTCTTTTGCTTTTTCATTAGATACTTGAGAATTATTAGGTGTAACTGAGGTCGGGAAAAGCATATGTGTCTCCAACATCTCATCGGTATCAAGTTCATCCAGTGTCAGTATCACTTTACCTTGCTTACGATCAACATCGGTATAGCCGGTCAAAGGCCCATGTGTCCAAGCCTGTAAGTCATCGATCGGAGCTTTAGGCAATTGTAGCGTCACCTTAACATTATGCAAGCGCACATCCCATCCCGCACCGAGGATCTTCCAATTCAACTCAGCCGTATCTTGATAGTTCGTGATCAAACCACTCAAAACATAGTGATAATTCACCGTCATCTTATCATCACTGACCTTATGATAGACTTTGAGCTTTAAATTATCCGCAGTTTTTGTTTGCGTAAATGTGTTGTTCTCCCCTGTTGAACTCTCAGCCAACTGAGTCGTTTGACCATTTTGGGTGATCGAGACCCCAAAGTCACTGACATCAGTAACTTTGGTCAGATTTTGGTCGTAATATACCCCATTAAAATCACCATCAAACTCATAGGTTATCCGTTGGGTAAGATCGATCTTGCCATCTTCACGTACATTTGCCGTTGCATCATAATCAGTTATTTGATAATCACCATCTGCTAAAGCTGTACTACTCGCAGTAAAGAATAAGCCCAGACCAACTAAAAGACTTACTATCAACTTACTTATCTTGTTCATTTTCACTGCCCCCTTTGCCTGCTGATATCTCTTTTAATTATCTCAAAATTGTTAACTTAAGACAAAGATTAGCATTAGATCTATAATTATAGGTATATAGATAAAATATTTTCGGGTACCTTAATTTTTTTGTTTACAAATTTAAATTCTGCGGTAAAATATAATTTAGAATCATTCTAAAAAAAGAGGTTATGAATTGTGACTAGTAAGTTAACTTTAGCTCAGCGTGTCAACATTTTACGCGCGAGTGTCATGGGTGCAAATGATGGGATCATTTCAGTCGCCGGGATCGTTGTCGGGGTCGCTGGGGCTTCTGCCAGCAACTATGGGATCTTTATTTCAGGGATCGCAGGTATGCTAGCTGGGACCGTTTCGATGGCGATGGGCGAATATGTTTCAGTCAGTACGCAAAAAGACTCCGAGAAACAAGCCGTCGCAGAGGAAAAATCACGCTTAAAACTAAACTATGAGCATGAATTTGAAATGGTCAAACAAAAATATTTAGCTCAAGGGATCAGACCCGATCTAGCGCAAAAAGCAACAGAAGAAATGATGCAAAAAGATCCTCTCGTGACTACAGTTCGCGAACGCTATGGCTTAAATATCAATGAGATCATCGATCCTTATGCCGCAGCGATCGCTTCAATGGTCTCATTTCCAACCGGTTCATTATTGCCAATGCTTGCGATCACGCTGTTTCCCGAAAAGATCAAGATCGTAGCAACATTTATCGCTGTTTTGATCGCTTTAGCTTTGACTGGCTGGGGTGCAGCTATTTTAAGCAAAGCCGATAAAAAACAAGGTATCATCCGTAACGTCATCTCGGGGACACTAACGATGGCAGTTACATATTTGATCGGGAAAATTATTGGGGGGTAAATGCAAATGAAAAAGACAAGTTCAATGAGTGAACGGCTCAATACTCTACGTGCTGGGGTCTTAGGCTCAAATGATGGGATCTTGACCGTGGTCGGCGTATTATTCAGTGTAGCGGTGGCAACAACTGATCAATTCACGATCTTTATCGCCGGACTTTCCGATCTACTTGCCTGTGCTTTTTCGATGGCAGCCGGCGAGTACGCTTCGGTCAGCACTCAAAAAGATGCCGAAAAAGCGGCTGTCGCTAAAGAAAAGCAATTATTAAAGACTGATTTTTCAAGTGAACTAGCAACTGTCAAAATGTTTTACATCGAACGCGGTGTAAGTGAACAAACTGCCACTTTGATCGCACAAGATCTGATGTCAAAAAAGCCCCTTGAGACCATCATCAGCATCAAATACAACTTAGATCTCGGGCAATATATGGATCCGTGGAATGCAGCGCTCTCGTCTTTAGTCTCGGCTTCGATCGGTGGGATCTTCCCGTTAGCAGCAATGACTTTAAGTCCAGTCCAATACCAATGGCCGGCCACGATCTTTGCAGTCTGTGTCTCGGTCGCACTGACTGGTTATTTAAGTGCTAAATTAGGCAATGGCATGGTCAAGACCGCTATCTTACGCAATCTGATCGTGGGGATCATCACCATGATCATCCACTACACCGTCGGGATCATGCTGTAAACAAAATATGCGATAAAGCTGATCAAAAACTTAGTCCTATAATTTTTAAACTGACTGTAAAATAAGTAAAAAGGCATCTTCAAATTCCGAGGCACTGGGGTCCGTCAAGTATACAGTTTAAATAGAAAAATAGTTTATGCG
>NZ_CAQLEL010000068.1:0-3117 GCF_948826705.1 uncultured Ligilactobacillus sp. | reverse complement strand
GTAGCTACATCTTAGCAGTATTAGCAGGCATCATGCTAGCTGGATTCTTACCACACGAAGAATGGGTGGTTGGCTGGGCTGGCGTCCTAGCACTAATCACGTTAGTGGTCGCTGGTATGCGAGATGAAGCGTGGACCAAAGGGCTTGATTGGTTTTTCAAGCCATGAAAAAAGGATCGCATGGCAGTGCGACCCAAACAAAAAATATTTACGGTTACATTTTAACATATCGAAGGAGAAAACAACATGAATGACAAAGATTTTGAAGAATTAGCACAAGGGCTTTTTGGGTTAGATGCAGAGACACTACAAGAAAAACTTACCGAAGATAAACCCACAAAGGCTAAAGATCGTGAACTTACATTGCAACTTGCTGATGGTGCATTAGAGTATTACGGCTTTAAAAATACATTGATAGTTGCAGAAGACGACGAAGGTTTCGGACTTTCAATGCCAGAAAATCATATTGTAGCAGCCCATTTGATCCTAGCTGCTTTAGAACGTGCGCCACTAGGAACGCTGGAACATGTCTTTTTACACTTTGGCAAAGTGGGTGGCAAGCAATGAGAACAGATAAAATCGACGCAATCAATACGCAAAAAGATCCAAACAGTTGCTATCGTCCAGATGATGAACAGTTATACATGATCACAGAATGGGACGGTACAGAACTGTCGCGTCAGACAAAAGCTGATGTTATCGGCTATGTACGTGATGAGCTTACAACTGTGCTATTTAAGATTAATAAAGCGCAGATGGAAGATGATGACGAAGAAGCGTTTGAAGTAGCCAAAGAATATTTAGGCCATTTTTCAGCATTACAGGAGGAAGAATAGATGAATAACCAATTAGCTAAGGTACCAGTTAAGCAGCTGGTACAAAACGACAAAGTAAAAGGTATGATCGCAAACGTATTACACGAACGTGCCCCACAATTTGCAACATCGATCGTAAGTATTGTAAACAGCAATCGATCACTAGCAAATGTAGATCAAATGTCAGTTATTCAATCAGCGATGGTAGCTGCGACATTAGACCTGCCTATTGATCAAAACTTGGGCTATGTGTGGCTTGTACCATACAAGGGCAAAGCGCAAGCCCAGATCGGATATAAGGGTTATATCCAGTTAGCGCAACGAAGTGGTCAATACAGAGCGATGAATGCTGTTACAGTCCACGAAGGTGAGCTCACGAGTTGGAACCCGCTTACTGAAGAAGTAGGATTTGATCCGACAAAACGAGTATCTGATACGGTCATTGGATATATTGGGTATTTCAAACTGTTAAATGGATTTGAGAAAACAGTGTACTGGACTAGAGAGCAAATAGAAGCTCATAGACAGCGTTTTTCAAAAGCTGGAGGTAATTCACCTTGGGCTACTGATTTTGACGCTATGGCTAAGAAAACGGTGCTTAAAGACCTACTTACGAAGTGGGGGCCAATGTCAACGCAGTTAGCAGAAGCGGCTGCAAAAGATGAAATCGATCCAGAACCTGTAAATATTGAAGCTGAAGAAACTACTAAAAGCAAACAGGCTGAAGATTTGTTTAATCAAGCACTGGAATCGCCACAGGAGCCTGTTGAAGAAGTTACTAAGGAAAATACCCAGGAAAAGAAAACAACGGCTAAAACAGCCTCTAAAAAGGCAAAAAAGCCAACACCAATTAAAGCGGTAGAAAAAGATAAAGAACAGCCGACTACAGATGAAAAGCCAGAAGATGTAAAAGAGATCATCAAGGCAGTGGCAAATGAGACTTCAGGCGAAGAACAAACGGAGTTACTTAACCATTGGGGTGAGCCGGTAAATGAATAAGTTTGAACTAACAGAAGAAAACTACTACAGTTCAGAAGCAAGCCAGCATTATATGAGTGTATCACTGTTTAAAGACTTTATGCAGTGTGAAGCGGCTGCGCTAGCTACTATGAAAGGCGAGTGGCAACGAGAAGAGACTACAGCGCTTTCAGTGGGTAATTATGTGCATAGCTATTTTGAAAGTAAAGAAGCACATCAGAAATTTATTGCTGACAAAGGTAGTGCATTAATGACCAAGCCTAATAAAAAAGAACCATACGGACATCTTAAATCAGACTTTAAGACAGCTGATGCGATGATAAATGCTTTGAAAGATGAAACAGTATTTAAGGCACTATATGAACCAGGACAAAAAGAAGTGATCGTCACAGGTGATATTTACGGTTACAAATGGAAAGGCAAGATCGATAGTTTGAACTTGGATCAATTGTATTTCTGTGATCTTAAGACAGTAGATGATATTCATAAAAAGCATTGGTCAAGCACTTATAACAAGTACGACAACTTTATCGCTGATCGTGGTTATTACATGCAGATGGCTGTATACATCGAACTGATCAAACAGACTTTTGGAGTAGGCTGTCAACCATTTATCTTTGCAGTCAGCAAGCAGACACCGCCAGATAAAGAAGCGATCGACTTCAATGGCGATCAAGATGCGATCTACATGGAAGATGCGATGCGAATGATCGAAGAAAACCAAGAGCATATTCAAAGAGTGATGAGTGGCGAAGAAGAGCCAACAAGGTGTGAGCATTGCGAATATTGCAGACTTACTAAAAAGATCGAATTACCGATCCATGCAAGTGATATTGAAATTTACTAAGGAGATCAGATGAAACCAACAGTAAAAGATGTATTGATCGACTTTGTTTTAGGTGCTGCAGTTGAGTCTGGCTTGAGTCACGAAGAGCTAAAAGCGATCTTGAAAGAGATCGAAGAACAGCACTATCACTTGATGATCAAGAGCAAGATCTAACAACGAGCGTCAGTAAACGTTAATGCCAAACGGGTGAGAGGCCCGATAAATTTAAGGAGGCCGTAAGTATGGAAAAGCCAAGTTATTTCTCAATTTTAACAGCGGATGTTAGATATGATCGAAGATTGGGCAAACCTAATGCAAGAGAGTTATACAGTGAGATCACGGCATTAAGCAACAAAGATGGCTACTGTCATGCTAGCAACGGTTATTTTGCCAAACTATATGAGGTTGATAACGGAACTATTTCACGCTGGATCAGTACGTTAGAGGAGTGTGGCTACTTGGAGCGTGAAATCATTTACCACGAAGGTACTAAGCAAGT
>NZ_CAQLEL010000067.1:0-12613 GCF_948826705.1 uncultured Ligilactobacillus sp. | reverse complement strand
GATGATAAATATTTACAAGATGCTGATTTCACACGTGGTACTTACTATGCTGATCTTAAATTAGCTGTCAAAGAGGCCTTAGTCAATGCGCTGATGCATGCTTATTATGATGGGTATGTAGCAGTTAAGATCGTTGACCGACCAAGTTATTTTGAGTTTACTAATCCTGGTGATATGCGAGTCAGTAAAGAATCATTTCTGCGTGGACAAACGTCGATCATTCGAAATTCTCAGATCGCACTTTTATTTAGAAAGATCGGGATCTCAGAAAAGGCTGCAAGCGGTGGACCGCGGATCTTGAAATCAGCTAGCAACAATCATCTATTAGCACCCGAGATCAAGATCGATAACGAACATAATTTTACAACGATCCGGATCTGGAAAGTTGATGCCTTAACGCTGTTGAATGATAAATTTGAATTGGATAAGGTTCAGAGATTTATCATCGACTATGCAAGCCGAGTAAAAACTTTTAAATTCAATGATCTGATAGCTAAGAGCGATGGAGTTTACGGGAGTCAAAGTAAGATCCGCCAACGGCTAAATGTCTTAGTTGAAAGTGGGATCATTAATGTTACTGGAAAAGGACGTGCAACGTTTTATCAATTATTGAAAACTCCAGCCCAGAAAAAAGTTGAAAAAATTATGGATCTGTGGAATTTAGAGAAGAATTTATATTAAGAGATCTGTTTTTAGATCAGCAACAATTGCTGATTTTTTTGTGTACTAAACTGTGCATTATGACCCAGAGAGCATATCGCCAAATTCATTTTCAATATCTTTTGAGCGATAGCGGTAGTGGCGTTCACCTTGGATCGAGTGAAGTAATCTTTGTGTTTCTTTAGCGCGTTCAACTGTGATCGTGACATCGTCTTCAGCAGAAACTAAAGTGGAGATCAATTGGAGTCGGTCCTTTTCACAGCGCCGTTTTTGCCGACTTTGTTTAAGCTTTTGGACTAAGTGATAACCAGTTTTTGGATCAAAATCGCTTAACTCGATAGTGTGCAGATAATCTTGAAGGATAACAGAATCGGCATATTTAACATCATTTTTGAGAACATTTCTAAGCTCTGGCAGTACCATGATGACATGAGAAATATCATCGATCAGTGCCAAAAAATCAGCTTGATCCATCAGCAATAATTCGTTTAGTAATTCATCTTCAGGTGTTGGTTCTGAAATACTAAGCATTGTTTGGGTGAGATCAAAATCTTCGATGTGATCGACACAGCCGACTTTTAATTTAGGTAACGCTAGGATGGTTTGGTTAGGTAAGGCTTTTTTATCCAAGGAACGCAAAACTTTCTGGGCCTCTTTTTTAGTGTTCCACCGACTAGCCCGTTCAAGATCGTCGATCAGTGTAAGATCTTTTTGCCGAAAATAAAAAGTCCCCCCGTCGTCAGTTTGATAATAGATAACCTGTGTATTCAACATGTAGCTTCCCCCCTAATTTACGCTAAGCTATATATTATGATATCTATTATAATCAAAACGTGAAGGAATGCTAGAAATTTCTCTCTCGAAAAAATGAGATCTTTTTTCCTTGGATAAATATCTAAAAGGACTATAATGAAGACAGAAAAGAAGACCACTCAAAGTTTAAAATTCGAGTGGTCTTTTGATGTGTTGGCTTTATTCTAAATATATTATTTCTCCAGTTCTACTTGGATCTGTTCTTGGATGTCTGATAATTGGGCATCTATATCACCTTCATTTAGTGCACGTTCGATCAAATAGTCGGCTTTTTCCATCACATTACTGTAATGCCTAAATTTGGGGGTCACAGTTGCATTATCCATGATCTCAGCATAGTTTTTAGTGGTCAAAGCATTATCATCTTTGATACCTTGAGCTAATAAAGCTTGAGTTTTAGGACCATTCATCACGCTCGTCAACACTGAAGCGCCTTGTGAATCTTCCAATAACCTTGCTTGGATCTTTTTGTTTGCAGAGAGGAATTTTAAAAAGCGCAAAGCCAAGATCGGATGCTTGCTACGTGAGGAAAGGGCGAGAGTGGAAGTTTCCACAGCAGTTGACTTAACCTTAGGATCGATAGCTGGCATTTTGATGCACGTCCATCTAAAAGAAGAATAGCGTGCGATCCGATATGGATAAGATTTGTAGGTCCGATATTGCGCTAAAGTCATTGGTAAAAAGGCGACTTTGCCTTGGTCAAAATCATCAGCTGAGACTTTAGCGCTTTTTTGCAAGTTATAGAACTTCTCACTCATCACGAGTGCTTGGCGGACTTGTTTGGAATTAAAATAGCTTTTGGAGCCATCGGCACTGAATAAACGAGCTCCATACGCTTGAACTGTATCTTTCCAAGAATAATCAGCAAAGCCAAATTGGTCTAATGTCCCATCATTGTTAGTGTCTTTAGTAACTTGGCGACAGATCTGATAGAATTCTTCGAGTGTAAATCCTGATCTAGGGACAGTAATGCCCTCTTTTTTTAGCAGATCAGTGTTTACACATAGCACAGTTGGGTCAGCTTCCAAAGGTAAGGCATACTGATGACCGTTATATCTACCAGCTTCAAGAGTGACTGGATAGTAGTCTTTCGTATCAAACTTAGAGAAATGTAATGCAGGATCTAGATTTTGCATGGCACCGATCGAGGCAAGATAACCAAGATCTTTAGGGGAAACGAGATAAACATCAGGTGTCTGATTGCTAACGATCTTATCTGACAGCCAATCTAAGTAATTTTTTTGACGGATGCCACTTTCATATTTGATCTTGACATTGGGGTTTTGCTTTTCAAATTCTTTGATAGCGTGATCGATAAAACTATAGCCCTTATCGTTACGCACGCCCCAACTGCTATCGCTATAAAATCCAAGTGTTATCGTCTTAGGGGCTTTGAGCCACATAAATAAACTGCTTGCTAAGATCAAGGAGATGATCAGCCCTGAAACTATTGCGACTTTTTTCATTTTATGACCTCTAATTACGGGGAGCATTTTGGACGGACCAGATCGCTAATTGTGTTCGATCACGTAAGTCTAATTTTGTCAAAATATGGGAAATATGGTTTCTGACGGTCCCTTCTGACAGAAATAAGGTTTGGGCGATCTCCTTGTTAGACAGTCCACGGCCGACTTGTGTGATCACGCGCCATTCACCATCAGTTATCGCTTTAGCTCCATTTTTATCAACAGCGATCTCAAATTCCGAGCGTGCCATTTTTGAAAATAAACTGACGACTTTAGCGGCGATATCGGGATTGATCATCGAACCACCACTATTGACCGTGATGATAGCATCATGTAATTCTTTAGGTGAGATACCTTTTAAAATATAGCCAGAAGCTCCATATTTTAAGGCACTGTAGATAAACTCATCATCATCAAATGTGGTCAAAATAATAACTTTTATCTGGGGATATTTTTCCTTTAGTAGCTTAGTACTCATAGTTCCATCCATTTTAGGCATTCTGATGTCCATTAAGATCACATCAGGTCTTTTTCGTTCAACACTGGGTAAAACTTCAGTCCCATCATCGACGGTATCGATAACTTCAATATCGGGATAGACATTGAGGACGATCTGTAAAGATTCCCTGATCAATTTTTGGTCATCAGCTATTAGAACTTTTATCATCATAAACACCTCATTACTTAAAAAACATGATTTTGATCTTAAAGCCATCGTCTCCTTGATAGCTCACTTTACCACCGATAGTTGCCAATCTTTCTTGCATTTGGGTCAAACCAAAACCGTATTTTATGTCCTGACACCCGCGGCCATTGTCGCTGATATCGACATAATAATATGTTTCATCATGGGTCAATTTTAACCAGATATGTTGTGCTTGACCATGGCGGATCGAATTGGTGATAGCTTCTTCGATCGTTCTAAAAATAACGATCTCGGTCGTCTTCTCAAAGTCTGCGTCACCCCATTGATAGTCAAGTTCGATCGTTAAATTGGCGATCTTAGTATAGGGTCTGATCAACTCTTGAAGTGAAGCCTTTAAAGACAACTCTTCTAGTGCACCTGGACGCATCTTATTTAACGAGCGCCGAACATCAACAATACCTTGGCGCACGATCTCAGATAGATTATGCAACTGCTTTTTAGCACTTTCTTTATCCATATCCACAAGAACCAAGACGGCATCGATCCCAGCTGAGATCCCAGTCAATGCATGTCCAAGTGTATCGTGGATCTCGCGTGAAATTCTCTTGCGTTCACGGATCTCGGCGTTTTCCTCAGCGACTTCGATGTAGCTTTGAAGTTCAAGGTTAGCACTGTCCATCATGCGTAATTCTTCTTCGATATTGCGTTGCTTATTAGTCATATAGACAACATAGGTGAATAGTGACCACGTAAAAGCAACGATGTTCAATGTAACTAACAGATTGCGGATGAACCCTGCTAGAACGGCTAAATTAGTGGGGAGCGTATTGATATAGACATCTAAAGAAGGCAAAGTCACAAATATGGCCAGTAACTTGTCATTAGACAACAACAAGATGATCCCTGCGACTACAGCAAAACTGCCCCAATAAAATTGATTCTTTATGACGCCAGGATCTTTTGTGGAAAAGAAGATATCGGCAAACGCTAAAAAGATCAAGCCACTATATGAAGCATTAGTCAACCAAAACAATAAAATGATGATGAATAATTCACTTAGTAGCAGTAATTCTGAGTGCTTGTTTTCTTGGTGCTTGCGGCGATAAAAAATAAGCATGACTAAAACACCATATAGGATAAAAGTCGACCAGTACATCACGTGAACATTTCCCGGGACAACATTTAGTTTTTTCAGTAAATAAGTGCTCAGATCCCTTTGTAAGACATAGTTTGTCACTAACAAATATAAACTGGCATTATACATCAATGCGATAAAATTGATGAGGATCAGTCCATAGTAAGCACGTGTAGCTCTTATTGCTTGTTTCACTTATTGCCACCCCGAAACATCATAGTTTTTGATATTGTTTTTCGTTAATAAATAGACTGGAACGATGATCTCTTTTTTGACTTTTTGATGGTCGAATAGTTGATAACATGTCTGCATAACTTTTTTTCCAAGTGCGATCGGAGACTGAGCCACAGTCGCTTTGGCATTTGGATCACTTAATAACAGCTTTTTCATATCGATCGATCCATCGATCCCATAAACAGGAATCCTGTCCTTGAGCGCCAAAGAGTCCAAAGCAGCCAAAGCCCCGATCGCACTTTGATCATCTAAAGCCATGATCGCGTCAAATTTTTTGGGTCCTTGTTGAAGCGTTTTTAAAGTCTGCTTTAAAGCGATATCTGTTTGCCCTAGAGTTTCGACATTTTGGGTGATCTGGTATTTAGAGCTATCAAGTGTTGTTAAAAAACCAGCGTAACGTTCTTTGACAGATAAAGCGTTCCAGTGGCGTAAAACCAAGATGTTTGCCGTACGGTTATTTTTCATTAAATATTGGGCACTTAGTCTACCTGCTCGAAAATTATCGGATACGATGCTACTATCGATATAGCTGGAATCACTTAATTGACTATCAACGGCGATGATCTTGATCTTTTTTTCATGGGCGTTGCGGAGTGCCTGTTGGATCTTTTTATTTTCCCCATCGACTGGATTGATAACGATAACGCTTACTTTTTTCTCAATGAATTCTTCGATCTGCTGACATTGTTTATCCACATCTAAGGCTGGATCACGGGTGTATAAAATATCGCCTTTGAGATCAGTGGCTTTTTTTAACTCTTCATTGATAGCTTGGTAAAAACTGTTATTTAAAGTCATATAAGTTGCCCCTATTTTTTGTGGGCCTTTTATCATAAAGAGGGAGGCTAGCCAGATCAAAAAAATAAGGACGGTCATAAGTAAAACAGTTAAAATTAGTCGACGATCAATTTTTAACAGCATTTTTGTCGGTACCTCCCGCCAAATTTTTTAGTAAAATTATAACATTATTCAAATATAAATTGTTAAATAACGTTAGAAAGAAATGAGCTCTTATATTAATTTTACAAATAGTAGCTTATTTTTTCATGTGACAAATGTCATGTTAAGTGAAAGATAAGTGCTCTTTTTATGTGTATTTTGTCACCTAAAGTAGTGACTGAGCTCACTTGTTGCGATTGTCAGGAAGCGGTTACAATTTTTGTATGATGAAGATCATCAAATATTATAGATAAGGAGAATAAATTTATGGTAGGAATTATTCTTGCTAGTCACGGTGGATTTGCAGAAGGGATCCATCAATCAGCGGAAATGATCTTTGGACCACAAGATGAATTTGAAAGCTGTATTTTAAAACCCGATGAAGGCCCTGATGACATCAAGCGTAAATTAAAAGAAGCTGTTGCTAGTTTTGATGATCAGGCTGAAGTTTTATTTTTGGTCGATCTTTTTGGGGGAACGCCTTTTAACCAAGCAGCTAGTCTAGTAGCCGATCACAAAGACAAATGGGCGATCGTTTCAGGGATGAATTTACCAATGGTCATCGAAGCTTTGAGTCAACGCTTTTCGGTCACTTCTGCTAAAGAGATAGCTAAGGCGATCGTGCCAACTGGAAATGAGGGCATCAAGACTTATCCCGAAGATCTCTTGCCAAAAAAACCACAGCCACAGGTGAGCCAAAAGCAAGGACAAAAGATCCCAGAAGGTACAGTATTAGGTGATGGTAAGATCGAATATGTTTTGGCCAGAGTCGATACGCGCCTTTTACATGGACAAGTCGCTACTGGTTGGACGCATACGACGCATCCAAACCGGATCATCGTCGTCTCCGATACGGTGTGTCATGATAAGCTACGGACGAGCATGATCAAGCAAGCTGCGCCAAATGGGGTCAAAGTATCAGTCGCACCGATCAAGAACATGGTCAAAGCTAATGACGATCCACGTTTTGGTGATACACGGGCGTTAGTTTTATTTGAGACCGTTGAAGATGCTTTAGCTGCGATCAAAGCAGGGGTGGAGATCAAAGAGATCAATCTAGGCTCTTCGGCGTATAAAGAAGGCAAAGTCAACGTGACTAAAGCTTTATCTTTTGATCAAACAGATGTTGATGCGATCAAAGAATTACAAAATATGGGAGTCAAATTCGATGTTCGAGGTGTTCCAAGTGATCAACCGGCTAACATTGATGACTTGATCCGCTCAGCTGAGAAGAAATTAGCTGAAAAGAAATAATTTGGGAGGAAAAATAGATGAGTACGCTTCAAATCATTTTAGTCGTAATCGTAGCATTTATTGTAGGTTGTAGTTCTGTTAATGACCAGATCGAGACCTATCAGCCGATCGTAGCTTGTTCGTTGATCGGTTTAGTTACTGGTCACCTTGAACTGGGTGTTATGTTAGGTGGTAGCTTACAGTTGATCACTATGGGTTGGGCCAATGTTGGCGCTGCGATGGCGCCAGATGCAGCTTTAGCCGGAGTCGCTTCTGCAATCATTTTAATTGAAGGTAACCAAGGATCACAAGGGATCGGACCAGCGATCGCTTTAGCTGTTCCATTGGCTGTTGCTGGCCTTGGGTTAACGATGTTAGTTCGGACTGCAACTGTATTTATTGCCCATATCATGGATAGTCGAGCAGAAGAAGCCGATATGAATGGGATCCAAATATGGCATTTTATCGGGATGGCACTGCAAGGACTGCGGGTCGCTATTCCAGCTTTACTGTTGATGCTCATTCCAGTAAACGTTGTGCGCCAAGGCCTTGAAGCAATGCCAGAATGGTTGACTGCTGGAATGACGATCGGTGGTGGTATGGTCGTTGCTGTTGGTTATGCGATGGTCATCAATATGATGTCTAGTCGCGAAGTATGGCCGTTCTTTTTCCTAGGCTTTGCACTTGCAGCGATCGAACAATTGACATTGATCTCTTTAGGTATCATCGGCGTTTGCTTGGCTGTCTTGTTCCTTGCACTTGAAGGTAAAGGTGGCAATTCGAATGGTTCATCCACAGGTGGTGGGGGTTCAGATGATCCTCTGGGAGAAATTTTAGAAGAACTCTGACCAATTTTAAATATCATTGAAAGGAATGGAGCATTATTATGAATAACGATAAAAAAATTAGTTTATCTAAAGCAGATCGCTTTAAAATGTTTATGCGTTCATATTTTCTTTTGAGTTCTTTTAACTACGAAAGAATGCAAAATGGTGGGGTAGCCTACACCTTGATCCCTGCCATCAAAAAGCTATATTCTAAAAAAGAAGACCGAGCAGCAGCTTTAAAGCGGCACTTAGAATTTTTCAATACGCATCCTTTTATGGCTAACCCGATCTTTGGGGTAACGATGGCGTTAGAAGAAGAAAGAGCTAACAGTGCTGATGTCGATGATGCAGCGATCTCTGGGGTCAAGATTGGGATGATGGGACCGTTAGCTGGTGCTGGGGATCCACTTTTCTGGTTCACCTTACGTCCGATCTTGCTGTCTTTAGGAGCTTCATTGGCTGTTTCAGGTAATATTCTTGGACCGCTATTATTCTTTATCTTGTGGAACATCATGGCAGCAGCTGTTAAGTGGTATACCCAAGAGTTTGGCTATAGAGCAGGTGTTTCGATCACAGACGATCTTTCAGGTGGCCTTTTGCAAAAAGTGACTCGAGGGGCATCTATGATGGGGATGTTTGTTATCGGGGCTTTGATCCAACGTTGGGTCTCGATCACATTTACGCCGGTCGTGTCTCAAGTCAAACAACAAAAAGGCACTTATATCGAATGGGATAAACTTCCTGAAGGTGCTAAGGGGTTAAAGGAAGCTTTTAGCCAATATGCGGCTGGTCGTTCGATCGATGCGACAAAAGTTACAACGTTACAGGATAACTTGAATCAATTAGTTCCAGGTTTAGCGGCTTTGGGCCTGACTTTCCTTTGCATGTATCTCTTAAAGAAAAAAGTCTCACCGATCATCATCATTTTGGGGATCTTTGTCTTAGCGATCCTATTCCACGTGATCGGATTATTATAAAAGAAAGGATAAATTCAAATGGTCAAGTCACTGAATACGATAAGAGAGCTTACAGATAAGGGAACTTGGTATCGTAATGGTCCTTTTTATGGCAATGTCATGGTCGGTGACTATGCCTTTGAATTTTACAATGAGACCAAGCTACAAGATTATATCCAAATTCCTTGGGATGAGATCACTTATGTAGTCGTTGATTACTATTTTGGCGGTAAATATATCCCACGTTTTGAGATCAGAACTAAGAAGAATGGTAGGTTTAGATTTTCAACGCGCAATAGCCGTGCTACTTTAAAAGCAATTCAAAAGCACTTGCCTCGTGAGAGTTTGCGTAAAGCACCAAGTGTTGGTCAGATCTTAAAGCAGCGTTTCAATAATTTACGTCGAAGCTAATAAAGCAGCTATTCAGATGAGGATCTGGGTAGCTGTTTTGTGTTTTGATAGATGTAGCCTGTCTCAATCAGGAACGTTTTGTTGAGCGAGGTAGATTCCAAAATCTTTCAACATTTCAGGAAGATCATATACTGTTTTGCCGGAAAAAGAGATACTCGTTTTTTCGCCAGGTTCTTTAGTTGTAAATAGGTCATAGGCTGTTATCAGCTTTTCAACTTGAGGGATCGCTAGTTTTTCAAACAAGAATTCACAGTCTATGATCGTTTGGCTATATAACGTGACAAGGTTATATGAGCGGCGCATGATCTCAGTTTGGCTTTCGTGACAACCGATGCCCCAACTGATCATACCATCCTCAAATAACAAATCACGATAACGGATCACGATGATAAGGGCTTCTTCAACAGTCAAGCCATCAATAAAATACACGTCGTGGTGTGTGTTGGCTAAGACATGCGGCCGGAGTTCAAATTTCTGTTCCTCAGTAACAGCGACAGGTAATTCTAAAATGAAAAATAAAGGTTCATTACGGGTAGCAATAAAACCTGTGATCAGATCAAATATTTTATCAGCACTAACATTAGCACAGATACTATTTTCTTGAAGTTCGTAGCTTTCATCAAGGCGTTTTGCCTGTGGTACGTGAAATCCTTTGTTTAAATTTAACATATATACTCCTCCATTTCTTACACTATCTATGATAGTTGATGGGATCGGGAAAATATTCCACCAAATTTAAAAGTCTAGAGGCAAATTCTGCCACTGAGTTGTGGGAGCATAAAAATGTGAGAAATGATGTTGTATTTTGTGTGGCAGAAGATGACGATCATCAGGTTGAGATCAAAGAATTAGTTCAAAAGTATCATTACGTGTTAGTTGATAGCGCTTTAGTGTAGAATAGAGACAGATGCAATAGAAGGTAGGGATTTTGTTATGGATATTAAACTGATCGCGATCGATATTGATGGGACTTTGGTCAATTCTAAAGGGCAATTGACGCCAAAAGTCAAAGAAACTATCAAACAAGCAACTGCTCAAGGGATCAAAGTCGTCATTTGTACAGGACGTCCGTTAGCTGGAGTGAGCGATCTGTTGGCACAGCTAGATCTAGCAGATCAAGATGACCAATATGTAGTTTGTTTTGGTGGGGCAGTCGTTGAGACCACGAGTGGCAAGCTGATCTTCCAAAAAAAGATCAGTTACGACGATTTTGTCGACTTAGAAGCGATCGCGCGTAAATTAAATTTGCATTTCCAAGCGATCAATACAGAGCGGATCTACACTTGTAACAAGGATATTGGTTATTACACACTCTATGAAGCAAATTTGGTGTCAATGCCGATCTCATACCGGACACCTGAAGAAATGCGCGAGATCCCACTTGTCAAAGCTATGTATATTGAAGATGCTGAAATTCTTGACCCCGCGATCGCCAAGCAGGAATATTTTGAACCTGTCAAAGATCGCTTAGACCTGATGAAGACAGCACCATTTTATTACGAAGCTTATGCGAAAGGTGTCAATAAGGGCAATGCGCTTGTTAAATTATGTGAGATCCTTGATTTGACGGCGGATAATGTGATGGCGATCGGGGATGAGGAAAATGATATCTCAATGCTCAAATTTGCAGGTACAGGTGTCGCAATGGGCAATGCGATCCCAGCGGTCAAAGAAGTTGCCACCCACCATACCATGGATAATGACCACGATGGAGTAGCCCAAGCGATCAGTGAAATAGCACTGAAAAAATAACGAGAAATAGAGGACTTAGACCTATGCTGAACGGTGTAGGTCTATTTTTGTTGTACAAATTATAAAAAACGTTGGATATTAGTAAGTCTTAGTGTTAAAATTCTATTTGAAAATGATGTGTTTTAAGTAAGAAAGAGATAAATTATTGAGCAAATAGAGGATACTATGCAAAGAAAATACAAGTTAGTTGTGATTGTGATCCTTAGTCTATTTTTGATAGGCGGAGCTAGTATGGTGCTCATTAAGGAAGTAGAACATTTGCGGATCGAAAGACAAAAATGTCAAAAAGCCGAGTCGATCAAGGAAAGTAAAAAAGAGGTCAAAGCACGACAAAAAATAGCCTTGTGGGTCGTACAACATTATGAAGGACCAGAAATCAAGATAATTGAGATAGGAAAAATAAAGACACATGGAATATTAGGTTCCGGCGGAAGTAGTGTTTCTGTTGTTATAAATTCAAAAAAGAAAAATATGATTGAGGGTATAGGAGTTGATGAGCAAGGTGATCCGATAAGTGCAGGATTCTCTTTTACAGATAGTGATTATAAATACGTAGAAGAAAAATTATCGAATAAAAATTTAGATGGAATCAATATTTTATATTGGGAGGAAGAAAATGATACTAGATTTAAATGAATTTAATCAGTTGTCTAATAAGGTATACGATATTGATCCGTTGAAGGAAAGTAATGGACAAGAAGGGAAAAATTTAGATGGTACAAACTATAAAGTCCTCGACATCTTCCGTAATGGCACTTATGGCGATAAGAATCAACCACATGCAGGCGATGACAGTTGCACCAAATTATATAGGAGCAAATTATGCTAAAAAATAAAAAGATACGAGTAGTAGTTGTTGTAGTTCTTAGTTTATTTTTGATAGGAGGAGCTAGTATGGCGATCATTAAGGGAGTAGAGCATTTGCGGATCGAAAGAAAAAAACGTCAAAAAGCCGAGTCGATCAAGGAAAGTAAAAAAGAAGTTTTGTGCGTGATATAAAAGCTGCCGAGAGTTAGGAGAATAGAAATGACATTAGAAGACATTGCATTTGAAATGCGGAAAAGAATATTAAAATTGGCATGGACAGGCAGATCAGGACATATTGGGACCTCTCTTTCTGCTACAGATATTCTGGTGGAATTATACTTTGATCAGATTCTTCGTTATGATTCAGGGAATCCGGATTGGGAAAGCAGGGACAGGTTTATTCTAAGCAAAGGAGGAGGCAAGGGAAGCGGAGAAAAAGGCGGAGACAGCGGAAAAGAAGGCGGCGGAAGCGCAGAGGAAAGCCGATGAAGAACAGAAGAAGGCGGAGGCGATGCGCAGCGAGCAGGAAGCCTGACGGCCCGGAGGCGGTGAGCACCGTAGAAGAAACAGTCGGCGTTTATGTGGCGTGACAGCGCAAAGCAGTTAACAAACGCTGTCACGTTATGCAACGTTGCAAAAGTAAGAGGAGAGTAAGGCAAGATGCTGGAAAATGAAGTGGACAGAGGATTTATCGAGGAATTTTTATCACAGCTCCCCGAGAAGGCCTTTCATTT
>NZ_CAQLEL010000066.1:0-25571 GCF_948826705.1 uncultured Ligilactobacillus sp. | reverse complement strand
GTGTATTTCTCTCTATAAGGTCATAACCTACCAGTTTTACCGACTGCATGGCTCTTGCTTTCAGGTAATTCCCTAAAATATAGCAGGTAGAATTAAAAATAACAGTTCCTTCAATATTCGGATTTGATTCAAAGATTTCATCAAGTTTCGTGAAATTGTACACCGAATCATTGATTTTCAACTCCACCTCATGCAGATTTCCAGTGAATCCCATCTCTTTCAGATAACGACAAAATCCCTCCCTGCGGTTTCTTCCCTGATTGGAGTCATTCTTTCCACTATGGACAATCCGTGCCATAAGAATATCGGAAGCAGGAGAAATTCTGTCTGTCAACAACCTGGCGGCAATAACTCCGGCATCATAAGATTCTGTACCGAAATAGGCAAGTTGATGCTGTCCCTCAATATTGGAATCGACATAAATATAGGGAATTTCGAATCGGTCGAGTTCACGCGAAAGCCGGATAACAGAATCGGTAAACAATGTGGCGATTAACACACCATCCACCTTTTCATCCAACAGATTACGGACTATATCATCAAAAGTTTTGTTGTTATACTGGTCAAAAAAGAGCTTTGTGATAGTTATATTATAAGACTCCATTTCGGAAGCAGCCTTATCAATGCCTTCTGAAATGGCTTCCCAATACTCTCCCTGAGCAAAAGACGGAGTGATTGCGACAAAGTGATACTGTTTCTTGGACGCCAATGAACGCGCCATGAGATTAGGCTGATAATGAACCATCTCCAAAATAGCCTGCACCTTTTTCCTGTTTTCTTCAGATACCCGTCCACGATTATGAATGACTCTATCCAAATGTATGTGTGCATACGCAGACCCATCGCAATCCCGGTACTGATCTGTGTCTTATATGTCCATTGATCATAGATTTCATTGCCAACAGCGCCACCGATCTGTGCAATGCTAAAGGTGTCACTGCCTTTGGCTTTTTGAGCGTTTGGGCCTTGGTACTTAGAAGTATCAGTACCAAATTCACGCTCATCTGCTTTGACGTGATCAACTTGCGCGATTTTTTGTACTGTGACCGGCACTTGATCTAAATTTTGTGTCGCATTATCTGCAATCGGACCAGCCAAAAAAAGAGTCGCTACTGTAACGACTCCAAGTAATAATTTCTTCTTATTCAAGTAGATCAATCCTCCTTCTTTTGTGGGTATTGTTTCAACAGATCACGCTGTTGAGCATAGGCTTGTTCTACTGCGTTGATTACCACTTGTTCATCTTTCACGGTGAACCCTGCGTCTAAGAGCGCCTGAACAACAGCTTTGACTGCATGATTTTTCTTCATTGCGCCACTCAAGTATTCTGTAACGCCTAATTTTTGCGCTGCGATTACTGCGTCTTTTGCTAGTGGCTCAAGCACATTGAAGATCGTTCTAGCTTGCACGTTCTTTTTGATCTCACTACCTAAAAATGTGATCACCGCAGTTATCACGGTCACAAGTGCGGTAACTACTACATCAGTAAAATCCATCACTTCTTCGCTCCTTTATTTTTTAGTTTCGATCTAAGCTTAGCGTTCTCTTTTCTAAGCTCTTCTAATTCGCTGATTTTCTCTTTTTTATCAGCTTTTCTGCTATTCGCAGTTGCCGTGATCCACGCAACAATAATTGATCCAAGCGTAGAAATCACGGCAACCCACACTTGATCACTCAAGTCTAATCACTCCCAACGAAGTTCTATCACTATTCCTACCAATACAAAAAATGAGTAAATTCCTGGAAAACTAAGATAAACACCACGAAGCGCATCATTCGCACAAAATGATAAGAAAAATGCTAGCCACACAAAAGTCAATGTGGCTGTCATGATTTGCTTGTAGTACAAATGCTTGATATCCCACAGCGCAAAAACTAATGCAATCGTTCCGACCACAGCTAACATAAAAATGAATGGTGGATCATCAAGCGCAGCTAGTGGACTGTGATCCCAATCGAAAACTCCTGCTGATCGTTTGACAATAAAGAAAAACGCCAAAGAATAAGTCTCCAGCGCTTTCAATAGCCAAAAACGATTTTTCCTAATATTTTTTAGCATCGTTATTCCTTTCTTCCGCCCACCCACCGCAAAATTTTCTTTATTCATCTGTTGCAGAAACTAATTTAACAAGCTTCTTATGCGCAATATCTTGAATTTTTTTGCGGTTCAAATCATCTAATGTGACACCTTCATCTAAATCTTCGGTAGTGACATTGACAGATCCGTTGATGTAATTGTCTCGGTTATCATCGTGCCCTTCGAAATTGACGTCAATTCGTGTTGTGTTTCCTTTAGCGTCAAATCGGTATTGTAAGCCATTCATTGTATTTTTAAACATATTAGTTACCTTCCTTTTCTAATTTTTCCAGTTTATCCATCAACAAATCATAAATAAGAGCTGCTTGATTATCTAGTTCGTACGGATAATCTAACAACTCTTGACATAATGCATTGAATTTTTCTAAATATTCTGTGCAATCGATCACTGCTTTTTCATTCGTCAATTCTTTCAACTCAGTATCAAGCTTGCTTGTATCACCTCCTTTTTTTAGAACATACTTACCATTTTCTACTTTGAGATCACCATTTTCATCGGTCTCAAAGTATGTCTTACGTACATCGCCAAGCTCTTCGTTGTACTCTTTGTTCTTATCAGAGATCAACTTGAGCAACTTAGAGCGGCCACGCGAAGCACGTGCTTTAAGCTTTAGTTCTCCCAAAAAGTTGCCAACTGGGGCTAATTCATAGTTTTTAAATTCAAGTGTTTGCATTATTTTGTTCCTCCTGTTAAATTTACATCGACTTTATCAAGCCGAACATTTTCATATTGTTTGCGTTTGGCTTTGATTTCATACGATACAGATAAATTTGGCACATTTGACTCGATCACAAAGTAATCTTGAGCCATTTCAGATACCCATGCATAGCCATTGCTGTAGCTAGATACGAATACATGATAATCAATATCAGTATTGATTGTTTCTAAAAATAGCGGATCAATCATGATTTTTACACGTCTTGATACACCTGTATTAGCCTTGGCGATATCACCAAAGTAATATTCTGCCGTTTCATAAGCATTTATCGCGGTTTTACCTTGCGAAGTATCTACAATCGAGTTTTTAGCTCCTTGGACACCTAAACGGCCTAAAACTGTTAGCCCCCCACTTCCAACCATTGTTTCTCCTAGTGGATGTATATAAACTCCATTACCAGAAATAGAGACATTTTGCCCCCTTTCGTTATCGTTTCCCCACCCGCTCCACGTACTGCTACCTATAGAGATTTCTGGTCGAGAACTTATGGTATTAGAATTATTGGGGTCGCCTGCTATGAGTTGCAAAGGTCCTCCAGACTCGAAAATTACTTTTCCGTTCTTTGCCATTGTCAAACCTGCACCATCGACTGTTCCTTGAAGAGAAGAGGATCCCCAACCATTATAGTTAGATGTTTTTATCTCTATACCTTCTCTTCCTTCAACGGTTATACCTTCTGCTGCGCCAGTTAAAAAGCTAAGTGTTCGGTAAATACTTCCGTAATTCGGTGGTAGATTACTACCCCAATTAGTTTTTGAGCTGAATTCTAATTTACCATTCGATGCAAAAATCCCTTCACCAGAAGCGTTGGATATTTGTAATGTCCCTCTATCAATATCAATATTTAAGGTTCCAGACGTTGATCTAACTCTTCCTTTTTGAAAATCAACGACACCAGTATCCAAATTCATACTCAAATTTTGTCCATTGATGGTACCAGATGTAATGTTATTAGCGTTGAGGTTAGTAACGTTAACGGTACGTCCGTTGATCGTGCCACCATTGATTTTATCAGCAGACAAGCTTGCGATCGCAGCACTTGGGATAAATGCCTTGCCACTAAAAACAACACTCTCAGCATCAAGATAGATCTTATTTGATTGGATAAGTGTCCGACCTGCCTGTAAATTAATTTGAGATAACAACTCATTCTTTTGAACACGTAGATCGATTGCTGTATTTAGCTCATTTCTAACAGCTGTGATTGCAGCCATGTCGTCTTCTGGCGCAGGCGACCAACTTGTAGCTTTATTTCCAGCTTCAAGTTTGACCTTACGAATATAAACTTTTTCGCTAGGCTTAGAATCTACCCATCTTCTACCAACGATAGCAGTCTTCTTTGTATTATCAGGATCTACGTCATACAATACCCAGTAACGCTTCCATTGGTTAGTCAATGTCACAAATGTTTGACCATCAACAGCATTAAAAGTCTCACCTAGTGAAGTAGATGATTTCTTTGAAATATTTCTACCGCCTAAACCACCGTGCCACAAAAATGTACCTATGCGTTGACCACTAACATCACCTTTAGCTTCAAACGATAAAATGTACTGATTTTCGTTTAAAGGTTGAGTTGTGTTATATACAGCACCTTCTACCCAGCCAGATGTTGGAGCATCATTCGATCTAGATTCGGTGCTTGTCCCACCTAATAAATTAGTACCACCGACAGACAAATTTGTTAATGCTAATTGTAGCTGATTAGCTTTTTGATCAACATAAGATAAATCAGCTTTATTAACTACAGTTGAATTAATGCCGTCAACTTTAATATTCAAGGCGGCATACTTATCTTGTAACGATCCAATCATATGCGTATCTTTGATATAAGGCAATCTTGTTGAACTGAATGTCAACATTGGTTGATTAAAAATGATGTTTCCAACACCAAACGTATAGAGCCTGATAGCTGCATACTTAGCGTTACTTGGGACTTCAACATTTTCACAATATAATAACTTTTGCTGTCCATTCTCAATGTTATACATGAACTGCGTTTGTTGATTTGATGTAGCTATTTCAGGATCTCTTTCGTTAGCATAAAACTTAATCTCTAGTCCTGCACGACATTGACCGTGAGTAATCATGTCAGTTACGTGCAATTGAACGCTAGCCGATAACCTCTGCCCACTAACGACTTTAAATCGCCTGTTATCGCTAACTAGATAATCTTGTTTGCTTGGATTTCTAAATGCTAGACCGTTAGACCCTTTCCAGCTATCCCACTCGTTATTGGCAAACAAAATTGTTCCCGCTGGATTATCGCCAATATTTGACCAGCCTTCTGCATTGTTAACAAACTCAGAGTTATATACTAAATTTTGAATACCTAATTCAGCGATTTTGTTGTTGATTTGAGCAATTTCACTAACCCGAAACGACATGCCATCTTTTAAGATATCAAGATCATTTCTATAAGTTTTAAGAGTTGTATCAAACGCCGCAAATTGCTGTATCTGATCTTCAGGAGCTGTTGTATAATCAGTTGCCACATTGCCTTTTTCAAACTTTACTTTGCTGATCCTAAAAGGCCCTGTCGCTCCTTTTAATGATCTGACCATAAAAATGATCGCATGCGTATCTGGTTGTGTATGGATCACAAGTTTTTTATCTGCTCGTCCAGGTGTATTAGGAAAATTTGACATATTGGCAATATTCCAGTTATCTTTGTAAACACTTGTTGTTTGTTTACAATCACGATCTTTAAATTCCCAGAAAATGAACCCTTGTTTATCAAGATGTTGACCATCAGCCCAATTTAAATCAAAGCTAAATACATAGTCTGTATTAGGCTCAATATCATACACACGTTGCTCGATCTGCACGCAATCTTTATTACCTACATTCAATTCAACAGTATCATCATTCCATGTAACTCCGCCAAACGCTTCATACCACGCATCATGTGGAAATTTAGCACCGAGCTGAGATTGTTTGAGTAGGTTTCTCCCGCCAAAAGATAAACTATTTAATTTGCCATCAACCGCCGTGATACTTGCATGCAAGCCATCTGCTGTTCTAGTAAGTTCTGTTGTTTTTACATATCCATTAAGATCAGTAGCAGTCAACTTCTCTTTCAATTCTTGCGCTGTACTTGACTTGAAGCTTTCAAAAATATCAGTGCCCACTTTCGACAACATTTGCTGTTCAATACCGTTGGCCCTCATCTTTAAGCTAGCAATATCCCCCTGCAAATTAACAAAGTTAGATACTGCGCCATCAGCAGTCAACTTGACACTTGATAACTGATTTCTAGTATCTTTTATCTGTACAGATAGTCCATTCAAATCAGCATTAAAATTAGAAATGTTACCTTCAAGATCGGCATACATTCCTTTTACACCATTAACATCAGTCAGTAACTTATTGATGTCAGCTTTGTTTTTATCTTTAGCTTCATTCAGCAGATTGATCTCTGAGTCAAATCCACTAGCATAATCCAAAAGATCATTTGATGCCTTTTGAGCTTGATCTAATGCTTGTTGTACAGCCTTATCAGTATTGATTTTCGCGTTTTCAACGGCATCATAGATACCTGATAAAGATTGCTGAAATGACTCTGTACTATCGTCAACATTTTTTGAAAGCTTCTCCAATTCAGCCTGCTGCTTTTCAATTTCTGCTTTGATTTCATCGTTAACAATATCTTTTCTTTGCCACTCACCAGTTCCATCACTTTGACGCTCAAAGATCCAAAGTTCCGTACTATTACCATTCTTTTTAAACCATACATCGTTGATATGTGCATCTTTAGGCGGTTCAGTAACACTTGTCGGAAAGATCACTGTTCCGTCCGGAGAATTGCGATGCTGTAACTCTCTGATAGTTTGCATAAGACCACCGGTCCAGCTAACCACTTGCGAAGATCCAGAAGTTTGATCTGCCTTTGAAACAGCAGAAAGGCCACCATTGAATTCAAGAGTATAACCGTTATTAGGTACGATAAAATCATTGCCTTTTTTATCATACAATCTCAACCAGTCACCAGCTTCAACTGCAGGATTACCGAACCAATTTAAGGAAAAAGGATAGAAATTAATATCTTTTAGCTGTTCCCAGATATAATCGAGCCTTTCCTGTGTCATGACGTTATTTTCCAGCTTGATTTGTGCACCACTCGTAGATCCTACTTGCAACGTCGTAGTTGTTTCTTGCGCCTGATCATCTCTAGTAGTTGATTTTGTAGTAACTTGACATTGAATTCCGCTGATTTTATAAGTGGCTTCATTTTTGGTCAAGCCACCTTGCTCATATTGACTAGGATCAAGTTCGTAACTAGGCTCTGCTACTGTACGAATAGTCAATTTCCCACTTCGATCAAATGTCGCATATCCAGCATAGAGCTGTGCGATCCATCCCAAAATCTTACGATAACTTTGACCCTCAACAGCTGTAGGTATATCAGCTAACTTAGGTAATCTACTTAATTCACTCGTGTTAGGATCTACACCAGCCATCGCACAAATTTCCGAAATAACATCTAATACCTTAGCAGGATATGTCAGCTTTGATTTATACACACCTTCAAGCTTACAAAAAGCATCGCTTGCACTAATAGTCGTTAGGTTATTGTTGCGATCCATTTTAATCTCACTGGAAATGACAAATACCCCCAATGGATCATAGATGTATTTATTTGAAACTTTGATGCCGATTGATACTTCGACTATATCGCCTAGTTTCAAGCCTTCTACAAGATGAGAAAATTCGATTTGAATATTATTCGAATAGGTTGATCCAATCGCGAAAGTTTCACCAGTATAAGCACCTGCATCGTATTTTAACGAATTTATATCAGTTGCGGTATATTCCTTACCTGCAATCGTTACTCTTACCGCTAACGTTCGCTCTGTCGCTTTCCATGCTGCGATTGTTTCATCTGATTGAGATAGCAAATAATCACCCCCTATTGTTCAATTAAATCAAAGGATAAATTCTTCCAAACAGGCAAAGAGTCAACAAACGTATATATTGGCGCAGTACGATCACCAACATAGAATCTACCCGTCTTCATTCCACCCGTATTAGGATCTAAGTATTCTACTGAAAAGAATTCAGCTTCGACTAAACGTAAGATCTTTGAACATTCTGGCACGGTCAATGCGCCAAAAGTCAAATTTATCTTTCTTTTTGTAGCTACCCTATCACGATGCAAAAGGCCTTGCGCATCACGTGTGGCCTTGGCATCGATATCTTGAATCGCTACTTGCATTGTTTGTGGGGCAGGATTAACCACTGTCCCAGAAATTTTCAAATAATACAATCACACACATCCTCCTTAAATATTTAACATGTTTCTACCATTGCGCTGATTGATCGCATTGATACCTTTAATGGCATGTTCACCAAATGACTCATCGCCAATCTTGATATTGAGGTGTAAATCAACTGGCTTTCCGTTGTTATTACTGCTTTGTTGCATCTGTAACGCTTGTACGATCGCATTTACTAGGTTCTCACTCATTTGCTTAAAGCCACCACTCTTAGCAACAGAAGACTCGTCTGAATGATCTTCAGCATAAATAGAACTTCCAATGCTATCGCCCTTAGAAAGCGAAGCAGGTAACTGCAGTCCACCACCAAAGTTTTGGTTCATGAAGTTAATAGCTTGATTGATACGTTGCATACCTAACTCACGATCAGATAGAGGAACCACCATTTCAGGCTTATCGCCTTCACCGATCTCATAGAAGCCGTGCTTAGCGATCAGACCACCGCGTTCATAACCATGTCCATGACCGATAACAGCCAGCATATCTGATCCGTAACGAGATTTAGCATAATTGATAGCGGCAAGCATGTTATCGTAGCCTTTCATAATATTACCGTGCCCAGGGAAAGCATAGGCCCTAAATGTACCCGGCTTCGTTTGTAAAAGACCTGTTGCATTACCTTCTGCTAAACCATCATCACCACCGATAGCACGTTCATTACCACCAGATTCGGTTTGGATCTGACGCACCCAGGCATCAACATAAGCTGCAGTTGTTGGCAGACCATTTTCACGCAAAGCTTTTTTAACAGCACTACGCCATCCTTCAGCACCTGGCCCAGTCTGACGAGTTGAGCCACCGAATTTTTTGATAATATCTTTAGCCCAGTTCATCATGCCTTTCTTTTCTTCATTGACAGCACCTTTAGCTAGTTTTAGTGGCGCTTCACCTAAGCCCCAATCAAAAGTAACGAATTTATTAACGATGTAATCAACTAACTTGCCAGGATGAGCAATATCATCCATGACACCTTCTAACTCATCGATCACACCTCCAAAAAAGCTACCGACTCCACTAAAGATATTACCTAAACCACTAAGAGCCTTACTAATACCGCTAAAATCAAAGTTGAAATTACCGATCCCGCCAGCATATTTAGGGATCATACCGGACAGTTCATTTGCTGTACTTGTAGCAGTTTTAACTTTTGTGCCAGCTGGTAAGTAAGTCAAGAAATTACGTTGAGCTGGGAATAAACCTTGCTCGCCATTAGGCAATTCATAACTTTCACGGTAAATATCACCAACTTGATCATTTACCAGCGCTAGACCACCCGGATGATTTTCTGTACCAGTTTCATACGAACTCCAATTAAAGAAACCCCAGTTGAGTGATCCACCACCTAATTTATTCAAGACCCAATCAATACCATCTTTGATCTTACCCGTAGCATTTTTTACAGGCGTTACAATTGCGTCAACAACTCGTCCAACAGCATTTTTAATACTTTGCAATCCTCGAGTGATCCCGTTGCCGATTGTATCGCCTAGACCGCCAGCCCAATCGCTCAACGTTCTAGCAGTACTATGTCTGAAATCAGAGACCCAGTTACCTAAACGTTTACCTGCATTAACAGCTGAATTATAGGCGTTGCCCATACCACTATCAACGTGCCCACCTAGACCACCAGCCCAGCTAGAAATACTGCTATTGGCACCACCAAAGAAACTTCTCGTCCACTCAGATAGCTTTCTACCAGCATTAGTAGCATTAGTTCTTGAAGATTCCGATCCGTTATTGATGTGATCACCTAGGCCGCTAGCCCATGATCTTACAAGTCCGCTAGCTGATTCTCTAAAATCAGTCGTCCAGTTTTTGAGCTTAGATCCTGCGTTTTGAGCTAGGTGCTTGCCTGTTTCGACACTGCTATTTACATTACTACCGATCGAAGATGACCATTCATGTATTTTCTTTTTGGCATCCTTAATAAAATCTGTAGTCCATGATTTGACTTTGTTACCAGCAGAAGTAGCGAATTTCTTGCCCTTTTCTACGTCCTTATTGATATTAGAACCAATATCAGAAGCCCATTTAGACAATGTTTTCTTAGTTCCTGAAATAAAATCGGTAGACCATTTACCAAGATTAGAACTAGCTTTTTGGACTTCCTTCTTTCCTTTGGTGATGTTGGTATTGATATCCTTACCGACCGATTTAGCCCAAGAAGTAAAGTTATCCAAGATCTCATGAGACTTAAAACCAATAGCTTCGACCCAATCCTTAGGCTTTTTACCTTTACCATATTTAGACCAACCATCACCAAACTTAGAAGCGCCAATACCGCCCCATTTACCGATAAAAGATCCAACTTGTTGACCAATAGCAGCGCCTAAAGGTCCACCAAAATAAAGTCCGATACCACCACCAATAGCACCACCGATACCTGAACCAAAGTTTTGAAATTTATCTTCTTTATTTTTAGCCTTGATACCTTTATAGATATCAATTCCAGAAGTTACAGCTATCATCGCTCCAGATAGTCCCGTCCCCAGTTTTTGCCCTAGCTTCATAGGCTCACCAGATTTAATGGACGAGCGCACGGACTTAAGGAAGTCAGTTTGGGCAAGATTACTATTTTGCCAGCTCTTATTAACTTCTCCCCATAGATTCTTAGCATTGGTGTAACCAGTTTTTATATTACCGAACGTTAGCTTAGTAATTTCTTTGATTTTTGTGATCGGATGCTTACCAAAATCAATCACAACACCTAAAAGATCATCAGCATATTTAGCCCCAGCTTTTAACTTATCAAACTTGAGCATTGATAAGATTTTAATAGTATCGATAAAGTTTTTGATACCAGAAATAACACTACCTGCTATCTTTATCCCGAATAAAGTGAGCAACGTTCCCGTCATCACTTTAACAGCTGTTTGATGTTTATCGACCCAATCAGATAGTCCTTCTAATGCTTTAGTCAATAATTTTAAAGACTCGATAATCACAAAGCCTGCCACTTTGGCAAGTGGTTTTATAAAATCATCAAAGAGCCAACCTAAAACAGGTTTAGCAGCTTTAACGACACTATGAACTACCTTAAGAGCTGCTGCTAGTAAGTTAAAGAATTCGGGAATCAAATCAGTGATCGCAAACTTGGCCAGTGGCAATAATACATTCTTATAAGCCCATTCAATGCCGTCCCAGACATCTTTTGTAACTGGTCGGATAGATTTAAGCAAGTTGTCGATCGATTGCAATAGCGGAGTAAAATCAAGCTTTTTGGCCCAGTTGGCTGTATAGTTAGCCATATCACTCAAAGCCCCAAGCATGTCATCAACCATGCCTAAAATCGTCTTAAAGATCGATGTCCCGACATTACCATGTTGCCAAGCTTTATCGAACTGCCCTGCTAAATTACCAATGGTATTTGAAATACCAGTAAATAATTCGATCAAATGCGCTGCGATCCGTTCACCTGTGCCATCGTTCCACGCTTCTCTAAATGATGTAGCTATGTGATGTATCAGCTCAAGCACACGATTCAGTGCATCGAAGATAGCTTGAATAAATCTTGTGCCACGATCACCTTGCTCCCAAGCATTTGCAAATGCTCGCGCAATATCACCAACGATATTAAGCATGTCAGCTAGTAATTGAAGTAGGTTCTCAACAACTTTTTGACCGGTTCCATTGTCCCAAACGTGCATAAACGAGTTGCCGACATCGCCTAATAAACGCTTGATCTCAGACCAAGAATATTTAGCAGCATCGATCACAGCTTGTCCTTTTTCATCCCACGCTTTTTTCATTGGGTCAAAGAGTTCGCCTAAAACTTTTTTGAGCTTGTCGACTGCATCGATCGCACTTTGATAGCCTTCGAGTGGCACATTCCAATCAATACCAGGTTGATCACTATCTAGTGAAGTATCATCTTGTGCAGGATCGTCAAAAATAGGTGTATCTTGTTTTTGCTGTGGTGTAAATTTTTCGAGTGGTTGGCCTTCAAATTTGCTATTATCCTTGTTCTTGTTGTTATCTAGGACATTAAGCTCGTCAAAGCCCATCAAAGATCCTTGCAACTCTTCATTAGCTTTCTTCGTTTCTTCAAAAGCTTTTTTAGCCTGCTCGTTAGCTGCCTTTATCTTTTCATTTTCGGCAGCGACTGCAGCCGCACCTTCACGATTAGCTTGTGCGATCTGCTGATTTGCACGTTGAACCGCTTTGGCTTGTTCTTGCTGTTGTTTTTTGACAGCATCACTTGCCTTGTTTGCTGCTTTTGAAGTATCATTCATAGCTTGCACTTGTTCGTATAAACCACGTGCTCCACTACGAGCGCTAGATAGACTCATACCAGTCAGAGCAGACATGAACTGTGCTATCCAACCAGTAGCTTTTTGCAATGCACTCATTAGCGCATTGATTGCAGGTAATACATAGCTGTAGATCGGATAGAAAGCCGTTAAAAGATTTACTTTGATCGCATTGAAACTACTTGCAAATTGTTTGTTAGTCATAAGCGCTGCGCCCATACCTTGAGCCAACATCATAATTGCTTGATAAAGCAACGTAAACACGATCAATTGGCTAGCAAGCATACTCATCGCCATTTTGACGCCTTTCAATCGCTCACCTAGCAATGAAGCGCTTGAACTTGCTTTTCGCATTGAAGAACCGCCACTATTACCCATACGCTTGAATGATGATGAAAGACCTGAGATCGTATTTCTAAGTCTGCTGAATTTAGAACTCGTTGCAGTAGCTGTGTTTCCTTCTTTAATAAGTTCCGTATTGACTTTTGAAGTAACTGCTCTTAATTCATCACCACGCGCACTAACATAGCTATAAGCTTTTGCCAGCTCGTCATTTCGAGCGATCAATCGTGTGTATTCTTTCTCAGCAGATTTAATTTTAGGGTTCTTGTTAGATGGTTTACCCATAATCTCATCAGTTTGGCGAAGTTTTGCGATTGAACGTCTAACTTTTTCGATCTGATCTTCGTTACGATCCATTTCGTTTGCGATCTTCTTTAACGAATCGGGGATCGTATCAAACTCCTGCTTCATTTCTTGAGCAAGAGCTTTAGCTTGGTTTTGGAATCTTTCCATCTTAACTTGTGCATCGGCGATCTGATTATCAAGCTTTAAAGCTTTGACTTGGCTACCTTGCTTGCTCATGTCAAGATCATCTTTGCTAGCTGTCAGCGCTTGGATCTTACGTTGCATTGATCTAGCTTGATCCATCTTCTGGTTGATGTGAGAAACTAGTTCGTCAACCTCTTTTTTGGCTCTAACAGCTTCTTTTTGAATTTCGTCATCGATCCCAAAATCAACTTCTCTTTTTGGCATATAAGGTTGTAGCTTTTCTTCTTCTGTTTTAATTCGAGGTGTGGTTTGCTTTTTAATGGTCTCACTGTCAACTTTAGGTTTAGGAATATCGCCAACGCTTTCGCGCGCAACTTTAGTCTGATTTGCAATGCGTTGTTGCATGTTAGATGCTTCTTGCAGTCTTGCGGTCAAACTATCTAAACCTTTTTCTGACGCATTGACTGCATCTTTAGAGCTTTCGACCTGCGCTTTGTTGCCTTCAACGATCTTTTCTGTAGCTTTATCTTGCACTTCGATAGTCTTTTCAATCGCTTTTTGCTTGTCCTTTTCAGCTTCTGAACGGCGTTGAACCTCTTCTTTTGCTGAATCGCTAGACTTAGATAGTGTTTCACCAAAAGATTGACGAATGCGGTCCAAGTTGCCTTGAACCTTCATTTGCATATCACCAGTTTTTTGACCGATCAGCGCTGTGAACTCATCCATTTTTTGGATAACATCACCATAATTAGCCTTAAATCTCAGTTCAAGTTCTTCAAGATTCACTCTCCACACCCCCTTTTTTATCTTCGTTAAATTGTCTTATCCGCTGCGCTTGTTGCATGAATAATGCTTGATCTTTCTTCCAATCGCTATCTTCTTGTGATTCTTGCTCAGCTTGATCAACATCATCCCGAATGAATGGATAAGCTTCTTCAGCTTTTGGCATTTTAGCTGGATCATTGACTGCAAAAGCTACTAACTCACTTAATCTGTGATCCATATATGCTTTAGCACGCCATTCCTCTAATCGACGCTTGTTGTTAGCTTTGATTTGGGTCATGATCTCTAATAAGTCCATATCCCAAAATCGCTCGGCATCAATACCAGACTGGACCGCGATCGGATACAACTCTTCAAAGAATTGTGAGACAGTCGTAAAATTGGTCTGCTCAGTTTCTACAGAAGGGAGTCTTCTGTTGGTTCTTCTGCTTCGAGAGATACCGATTCCGAATCGATCTTCGTATTCTTGTCCTTCTTCCCGAAAAAACCAGATAGCTCAAGCAACTCCATTAAATCGTTAAATAATTCCATAGTCGTATGCCCTTGATCTAAGTACTTTTCAAAAGCTTTGACGATCTTAGCATCGGTCACACCAGCTGTTTGATTTGCGCTTTGTAACACGATCAAGATCTCATTTACCGGTGGTAACTTGTTTCCGCCTTGACTATCCATGAAAAGAGAAAGCATTGACTTTCCTAAACGTTTTTCAGCGTTAAAGATCTCACGTCCGCCCAAGCGCAAACTTAATTCAAGATCTCCAAATTCCATTTTCTTAGTTGCTTTTTTAATTGATGTTGCCATATTACAAAACTCCTTAATATATATATTTATTTAATAAAAATAGATGCAGGACTCGAACCTGCATCTATCGAAATGTGTTAGTCAGATGATACTGTTGCTGTCGCTGCTTTAAAGTGTGGCCCGTCAGAAACAGTGATCGTGATTGTGTAACCTAAAGGCCCGTTAACTGCAACAGAGGCAAATTTAATATTATAAGAGCCACGCATTGTTGCTGTCATACCATCTGGATAAGTAACTTTCCATTGATATTGCTTACGATCACCAGCTTCAGCCAACGCTTTTGCGAAGCTTGGGCCCTTATAAACTACTTGAAATTGTACGTTAGAAGCATTTTGAATGCCTTCAACTTGTTTCCGGCGATCATCAGCCAAAGTAGTAACGTCAACTTTTTCAGTGTCCCCACCTAATTCAGGGACCGTTTTAATGTCGGCAAATTCTTCCCATGTTGTACCATCAGAAGATCGTTCCAGCTTAGTACCGGTACCCACAAGACCTTCTGTATTGTCGATCGCAAAGCGTTGCAAATCTAACGCTAAGGTATCGCTATAAAGTTTTACATTTTTCATTTTCTTCATCCTTTCTGATAAACCCGACCGCTCGCATTATCAACGATACCGTTAAATACGATCACTACTCGAGTTATTCCATTCAAATCTTGATCACCAACGCTATTAGAAAAGCCCATCGCTGAAAACTTAGCAATGAGCTCATCTTTTATTTTTGTTAGCGATCCTTGATCACTGTACAGATCAATAGTGATCTGCCATTCAGTGTCAGTCTCTTGTTGTTTGTTATCCCGAATATACGATGATTGAGATGTTTTATAAATAGCAGTTGGAAACTTTGTAAAGCTATCGGGATAATTTGGTGAGACCGTTTTTAGTTCTGGCATAGCCTTCAAAGTCTTAAAAACTAGCGCTTTGACATTATAAATCTCCATCTAATCACCTAGCTTATTTCTAAATTCTTGTTCTACACGTGTTTTGATGATGTTAGGCGCTTCTTTTGCTAGGCGGTCCATCGCTGGCGTCATGAATTGCCTTGCAGGCTGTCCCGTTGTTCGGTAGAAGTATTTTCCTTTGATCTTGATCTTTGGAATGCCATAGATCTTATTTAGATCAATATCAACTTCTTCAGCCGGAATATACCAAGGAGTCTGTCGATATGTGATCGCAATATTGGGTGGCAATTTCTTTGGTGAAGCTTCGCCAACTTTACCAGTCCCAAATTCACGAAAAATAGCCACCATAGACGAGTTCCACCAACGTGCGATAACCTCATCACCATCTTGTTTAACTTCGTGTTTAAAGCTTCTAGCAAGCTCTCCTTGAGAATATTTGATGCTTGATTGTAATTCATCAACAGCATATGCTTCAGCTTGTTCGATTGCATCTTCTTGCCCATTCATTGCACCTTCTGCTAAAACACCAGGTAATTTATTTAGCTTTGCTTTGAGTTCATCTAAACCATGGATCTCAACGTCAATCATGATCATCATCCCTCTTAATGCGCTCTAGCGTGATATTCTTGTGCGTCGAAAACTCTTGGATCGCTGTGATCTTATAATCAGGATCTGCAGCTTTATCAGTATATAGACAAATACCAAAGCCTTCACCGTGACTTTCGCTAAGTTCTGCACCTTGATATTTGCATGCCTTGATGTATTTGATATCCTTGCCGTAAAGTTGAGCATTGACTGTTCCGCCTGCAGATTGAACATTCATTCTAATCTCTTTAGGATCACCCCAGCTTTTAATGCTGTAGCCTTCGTCATCCTGAGTGTTTATAGGCTCTTTTAGATAAACTGTTGTTAAGTCACTTTCTTTTAATCTCATAACTTTGTCACCTTAGCGATCCGATATTGATTCAATCCCTGTCGAATGTCTTTAGGAATACCCATTTCAAGATAGTTAGTCACACCACCTTCGACACGTTGCGTCTCACCTTCTAAGCCTAAACGGTTATAATTGACGATCGCCAAACGTTTCGCATAGACATCAAGGTTACCAACTAATTTCTTTTGACCAGTATAATCAAGAACTTGCGCAATCGCTTCTTGGATCAAATCGCTCATCAAAACATCGTCACTACTTTTTAGTCTTGCACCTAAGGCGGTAGCCATTTCAAGTACTTGTTGATCCACATTTAATCCCTCCAAAATTAAAGAACTTTAGCTTGGTAAACATCATCAGCACTCGCAAATGATGGAAGCATGGTTGCAGCGGCTAATACCCAAGTTCCGATCGGATCTTCGCCTGTCTCGTAAACTTTGGCCATAACATTACCAACTTGGGAAATTTGTGCATTGCTTGAAAGCATACGATTTTCTTCTGGTGTTGGGCCGTAGATCTTTTGACCAGGTACTTCATCATTGAATAATACGATGCGATCTTCTGGGAAATAATGTTTTGTTGTCATCTTGCCATCTTCACCTTCAACACGATATTTACCATCATAAGCTCGAATTACTGGCAAACCTTGGGCAGTCATCCATTGGTCGAGATCAGCTTGACCAACAACACGACCGGTATCTTTTCCAAAGATAGCTTCTTTGATCTCAGTACTACGCATCAAAGTACGTAAAACTTTCTTAGAAGTAAGTGCTCGTGTTGGTGTGATATCTAACGTATCAGACCAATCTTGCAAATTATCGATGATAGAAGCACTATCACTTCCCCAAAGAGCTTTGCCGGACAATTCTTTTTGGTGCTCTTCTGGTACTTTATAATCGATCGCAATACCGTTCTTTTCATCGGTGATCTTACCAGTAGCAAACATTTCCATTGTCATTTGTTCACCACGTGCAAGCACTGCTTGAACCATCGCATCAATATCATCAAAGACATATTGTTTCAAGTAATTTTCTTCTGCTGTATTACGTGGATAACGTAACTTAACTAGCATTTCTTCTGTGATCTGCACCTTACGCTTTACGTATGCAAGTTCAGCAGTCATTTTGGTTGCATCCCGGCTACCGATCTCAGCTTCTGTATCGAATGCAGAAATATTTGCGATCGTCGGTACTCGACTACCGGCTTTCAAAATGTCTACTTCTAACGTTGGAACTTTTGTAGCTGGGAATAGCGTATCGCCTAATAGATCTCGATATTTACGATTTCGCGTATAATCGATGACCGTTTTTTGGTTGAACATGTCAAGGATCGGTGTTGCAAATCGTTGTAAATCTAATTTGATCATTTCTTTTTTCATTTACTATCTTCTCCTAACTTAATATAATTAATCAGAACTTACGGTCCCAGAAGATTCTAAATCTTTAAAGTGGATCGCCGTCATTGCTTTGATTGCTTCTGCTGAAGGAGCTGGGTTCAAACGCTTGCTCAATACCCAGCCTTCACGCATAACTGCTACCATTTGCTTAGATTCATCAGATGCCACATATACGTCATTAACTGTGATCCCAATTGCTTTAGCATCGTTTGTTGGGTAAACCGTTCCGGCAGGTACATATTTACGGCCTTGGTCATCAGTTTGTACATTGTAGTTAGTGCTATCGATCGTTTCTGGAAAAGCTGTGAATTTTTCAGAAGCTAAAAAATTCAACTGTTTTCCGTTTTGGAATTGTGTGTACATATAATATTTGCTCCTTTCCTATTTCCAAAAATCACTCTTAGATTTATTAGATTCATTAGCCTTTTCAGCATACATCTCGCCAACCGTCTTAAGCTTCGCATTACCTTCTGTACTTTTAGGTGTACGTGCGCTTTGAGCTAAGCGAGTTTCAACTGCATCATGCAATGCACCCCTAAAGGCTTCACTCACTTTTTGATAACTAGCATTCATAGTATCTTCATCAGCAAGCACATCCCCAAAAACATCAACTAAGCCGGCCGGTAATCCGTCTTGGATCAACTGATTTGCTAGCTTGCTTTTGTTTTCGCGTTTTGCGATCTCAGCTTCACGATCACTCAAAGCTTGCTCACGTTGCTTAAAATCATATTCACGGCGTTGTTCTTCAGTCATGTTCTTGCGTTCTTTAGCATTCTTAGCTTGTTCTTCTTGCTCTTTTTGCCAGTTAGTTCGGGCTGTTTCTAACGCTTTACTGAGCTTTTTATCAAAGAACGAATCCATTTCAGACTCTGTTTCAAAAGTTTTAAAAGGTTCTGTCTTTTGTTCAACATTTTCTGAACTTTGTTGTTCGTCTGTTGCATCACCTTCTCCACTTTGTTCACCTTCTGCAAAACGTTGCAGATCTAAAAGCAATAATTCTTTTTCCATAATGTGATCCTTTCTACCCATGCACATCCGCTTTTTTGTCTGCACGAAAAAAGCCGCCCCATATTTCTACACAGCGACTTTCAAAAGTGAGACAACAGACCCACATACGTATTGATTTTTGAGCAGTTTTATGACTTACTCAGGTCAAAGCAAAATAAAAAGCACTCAACTAACGAGTGCCTTTCGGTCTATGCCTATATACTACTTTTTCGATATCATCAATCGAAATCGGCATCATTGCCATCGTTTTTTCTTCTTGCTCAGGGGTTTCGACTCCATAATCGGGAAGGAAATGAGTTTCGTCTAATTGATCCATTAAGCCTACCCTTTCACCTGTTTTTAGAATAACTACATCATACTCTTTTGGAACAAGCTTACTCATTCTTCTTCACCTCTTTCACATAACTACTTGTATATTTTATTCTTTTAGGATCATCATGCATAACTATCCAGCCGACAATGACATTAATCGGTATTCCATCTTCATTGTACAACATTATTTTTTGTTCGTACAACTTTCCGTATCCATTATCCACTTTATATTTTGCAGGATAAATTCTTGCTGCTTTTTTTATCGCGTTTACATATTCCAAATAGTTATCTATATCATATCCCAATTTTTCTTTAATAATTTTGCCTTTGGGCCAACCTTTATCATTGCTATGCTCAAATAAATATTCTGTAAATTTAGTTTCAGGAAACACCATATTTTCTAAATTGGGCAACATTTTTTCAGGATGCTTTTTCAAGTCTAGTCTTCTTTTAATATCAACGTTTAAGTTATTCCAATAACTATTACCACTATTTTTAAGCCCGTTATATACCTTTTTACTAGGCATATCCTCACCTAAAAGTTCTTTGATCATATCATAGTCATCTTTGATAATATCTTTAGAAACACCTAAATAAATCACAGGTACAGTACGACAAAAGGGATGTAACGGTGGCATATTCTTGCCAAAAATTGCATCCTTAACATTGAAGATTTTCTTGTTGATACTACGACAGATCTTACTTGTTCGACTGTCCAAGATAGCTATCAGCTGATACTGTTTGACGCCTCTACTTTTCCAATTGTCGAGCTTAGTTTTAGAGTAAAAGTAATTAACTTCTGTTCTGATCAAACGACTAGCATTAAATTTACCGACATTAAACTCTTGATCGATACGCTTGATCATCTCGCGTTCTGACATGTTGCTAAGTTCTTTGACTGTAAATAGCTCTTTCAAGCGATCAGCAAGTTTGTCAGTGTTATCCCAGATACGAGATGAAAAATTACCACCATTCCATCGACTATTCAAAGCCCGCTCAACATATCTATTTGGCATTTTTGTGAGCTTTGTTTTGGGCTCATCAAACTTCATAGGTACACTAGCAAGTTTTTTACCTGTCTTAGGATCTTTGATGATAACTTCATTTTTTTGTTGCTCTAATTTCGGCTTAGTGTTGTCGTCTCCAAGCTTATAGTCTCTAGCTTTGTCATACATAACACCTTGCTTTTCGGCTTGTTTCCAAGCGCGTTCCATTACATTTGTATGCAGTTTAACATTTTGCTCTAGCTCAACTGCTCCAGCTGATCTAGCTACAATATAGGCTTTGACCTGCATCTCTTCTAACCTAGTGATCCGACTCTTAGCAGCTAATCTATTCAAATAATCATTGACTGCCTTTTTGCTATCTTTGTCAGTTATATTGTTGGATAGCGCTTTTAGCGTAACTAATTCAGACGGTGAAATATGCGAAGACATGATACTTTCAACTTCATCAGCTGAAATATCTGCATAAAAATAGCGACGATAGATCTTTTTGACCTCGTCGCTTAGATACACCTGCGCTTTTTGATATGCTTGGTTGATTGTATTCAGTTTATCAGTTGCTTCATCTTGATTGTCTTGCTCATCTTGCAGATCACGCAACTGCCAATAATTAAATTGATCCTTATCACTTTTCATAGACTCACCTAGAACGTGATTGCGATGTAATCACCGTATTGACTAACAAGCTGACCAACTGTATTTTCAAATGCTTTTAGTAGCGTTTTATTCTCAATGCTTTCATCATCTAAAAAGATAGCCGTTAAAACTCCATCATTATCGCTTACAGAAACGTTAGTACAATTATTGATCGTATGTGTCAATAATGTAGAGAACGACGCACAGACGATGTCAGAGCCATACGAACTATATTCAGCGTGTCCGCTTGCTGTGATCGTCGTCTTGTTGTTTTTCTTTATCATCTTCACTTTGATCATTTTGACTATCACTCCATTCTATGCGATCAGGATCTTGTTGTAAGGCCTGTTGATTTTTCTTGATGTTTTCTGCATCTTGGTGATCCATTTCTTCGATGATCTCTTGTGGGTCATCAACTTGGGGCAACCAGCCGTAAGTGATCTTACGTGGAATAACGCCGTCAGCATTCTTGATATTACTTACAACATCAGATAAATTAACTGGAATATTTGGCATAAGCTCGATACCACAGCCACTTACATCGTCATTGCCACCTTTAATATTCACGATCGTTTGGACCATATTCAACCTGCGACGTAAGCCATCAAAGAAGTATCGCTTTTTGATCGATAACAGATTTTCCAAGCCAAAGAGCTTGAACTTCATAGCTTCACCAGACACATTGCCCATGAATTTTTCGTCATTCATATTTGGCACATATGAGATCTTATGAATATCGTTTTCGATCGATTGACTGAGTAAATTGACCTGCGTCTCATCAAACGACTTAGTTAGCCAACTGATATCCGCTCCATCTTCGCGGGATGGAGCATTCAAAACACCATTCTTCAGAGCTTTCAGATCATCATCATCTTCTGCTAAGCCAAAGCCAAATGTAACTAAGATAGCATCAACAAACGCTTCTTTATCCGAGATGCGATCAGTTTGCAACAAGTTATACGCATCGATCAATGAAATAAGTTGTTCAAAATCTCCTTGCCTTTCCTCGTTGTTGCGATATTCTATCAACGGTACAGCATTAAATAAATTTTCGCCATCATAGACGATCGTATCGGTATCGGATAACTCCATTGCCATTTTAGTCCTAAATTCAACTACACGCTTAGGCATATACACTGTCACACTATAGCCATCCATACGCCCATCAAGATCTTTCTTTGGTTGCACAAAGACAGCAAACAATGGATCATGTTCCACGGTGTCATCAGTAACGACGATCGCAGCACGAGGATCAATGACTTCGATTTTCAATTCAGTGTTCGGGGTCGATTTTTCATTGCCCGCTTCATCTATTGTCGCCTCTGGTTCTGTTTCTTTAAGATACAGCAATTCATAGCCATAACCAAAAACAGATAGATCCTTTTCCAGCTCTATATCATGCTTATGAATATCAGCATTCTTCAATACATCAAGTACATCATCAATGCTTTTATCCTTATCAGCAGTATACTTAACGGGATTGCCTGTCATGAAACCGACATTCATATCAGTGATATATTTAGCATGGTTGATCATAATATTTGCTGACTTCACCTTAGAATTGTCAAATTTGTGATCATTGACATCTTGCTTACCGTTGTAATAATCAGCTAACTTATCTAGCCTTTTTTGACGTTCCTGAAGTTCTCTGATCGCATAGTTGATAGCTTTGATATTCGGTTCGTTTACATCTTCTAATAGACTTTTATCAATCGAAATAGCCACTTAAACACCTTCTTTCTACAAACCTCGAATATTAGGCCGTTTTGTGATTTTTGCAGTAAAGTTTTTGTGGATCACCATATAAACGAAATAACGCATAGCATCGCAAGCGTGATCGTGTTCTTTGACTGGCCTATCTTCACCATGTTGCGCTGCCTTTTCATCCCAGATATAACTTGCTAACTCTTTAAATAAATTAGAGCAAGTATCGCTAAATAAAATCTTGCCTTCATTCATCGCGCTTTGAGTAACACGAATACCATCAACAACATTATTTTTAGCTTTCTTGACCTTAAAACCATTCTCTCGCAATACGGCAATAAAAGAAGCAGCCGACGGATCAATGATGATCTTTGCTTTAATCTTGCCCAAGAATTTCTTTAGCTCTTCACAATACTGTTCATCAGTCTTTTGCTTTGCGCTAGTACGCCCAGAATAATAGTATTCTTTGATCAAATACCATGTACCATGATTACGCCCCCACAGCAAAAATACTGTCGGGTTCTGTGTGCCATAGTCACAAGATACATAATATTTTTCAAATTGTTCCGGCATATCGTGAACCACCATGCTATCCTTATCAAAGTTGTCATAAATAACACCTTCTGACATGACCCAAAGACCAAGAATGTAGCGTTGATAGAACACACCGCTAAACATACGTTCATAACGTTCAATGATCGATCGCGACAGGGATGGGTTGTCTTTCATCGTGAAATGAATACGGATCGCATTCTTTTCACTTAACTGATCTATCCAATCTAGCTTGAAGTAATGATATGGGCCTGCAGGGTTACAATTAAACCAAAGCTTAGATCCTTCAACTGAGCAACGTGCGATCGCTTGGTTAACAAAACTTTGTGGCATAAGTGCAACTTCATCAAAGAAAGCTCCGCCAGCGGTCAACCCTTGCACTAGATCCTGCGACCCTTCATCCTTACCACCAAACAAAAAGAAATAGTTCTCTTTGTTGCCTTTTTGAATCACGAGCATATTCTCTGAGCGACTATCTTTTACAGAGTAGCCACGACCTTCGAGCATACGTTTTAACGGTCTGATAACATTGCGCCGAAGCGATCCGATCGTTTTACCTGATACAATGAATTGCTCACCATTAAAACTATTCATAGCCCACAAAACATAGGACAATGACATCACAACTGTCTTACCTGCACGAACTGAACCATCACAAATAAGCGCTTCTTTGTCTCGCAAGGCTGGAACTTTCCACCACGTTAAAACCATCAGTTGCTTCTGTGAAAAGGTTGTGAACTTAAAAGATGATCTACTTAGTGCGTTTTTCTTTACCATTCTTTTCGCTTCCCACTCCTTCTACATCTGCATTATTCCAAATTCCCGGAATAGCTTGCTCGATAGCTTTAATAAAGCCATCGTCATCAGCAATCGAATTATCTGGTTCTGGCAAGCGATCCAATAGTTCACGCATTGCAGTCTGCTTGTCATACATTTCTACTACTGGTTGTCCTTTGTCAATGCGTACGCTCTTGATATTTGCTGTATCGATCTCACTACTATCCTTTAAAACAATGATCGTTTCGTAATAATAGCCTTGCTCTCCTGTTTGTGGATCTATCCACGGATCTAATCGATAAGCACCAGCATCATCTTCGTAGTCGCCTTCTGGATCGTGGACTTTGGACCACTTGAGCTTTTTAACAGACTTGAAGTCTAGCACGTCTGTAATGTCTGCTGTTGCCTGTTGAAGGTACTTCAGTAGAATATCATTTGCATCAGCGTACAAGTCCATAGACTGTTGTTTTTTTAACTCTGTGAGTTGCTTTTTTATGTCAGCATTTGTCAGCAATCTGTGACCGTTTCTTCTAGCCGTTTCATAGTCAGCGCCATACGCTTTTTGATACGCCCAAGTAGCATTGTAACGTTGCAAATAATACAGGCAAAAGGCTTTCTGACGGTCTTTTAGCTCATCATTTTCGACTAGCTCATCGATCACATCTGGACTTCTTGCCTGCGCAACTTTGCTCTTTCTTGTGTGCACCCTTTTTGACTTTTTGTGTGCACCCTTTTTCTTGGTTGCATCCCTTTGCCAACCATTTCGACTTTTCCAAGATTTGACAGTATTAAGTGACACGCCATACTTTTCAGCAATATCCTTATACTTCATCCCAGATAAATAGTCTTTTTCAGCATCTTCAATGCGACTCACTTCATATCACCACCTCCAAAGTAGTTTTATTATTGTTATTGCTATTACTTAGCCACAAGCTTGTCTATGAGTTTCCTTTCTTTCAAAACTTCACTCTCGAACTTTTTATGTTTTTTCTTGCTAGTCTCACGATCAAGCTTATTAATCAAATATTCTTCCAATCCACAGCTCACAAGACCAGCATTTTTTGTCTGTTTCATATTGCTTCCTTTCTGAAAAATAAAAAGCCAGCCTGTTACAGCTGACTTAGATTGATATTAATGGTCAAGGCCTAGGTTGGACTTGCACCAACGCTTTATCACTAGATAGGCCATTTTGCTCGCTTCGGTCAGTTGCGAGCTGGACTTATCGCGCCCGCACGCTAAACTTATTTAGTGACGCTCTAGCACGTCAGCGTACACTTAAGATATTCTCAAAGTAAATAAATCAAACCCATGTCCCATTTCTGGAACACTATCATAGTAACACGGTGTAGGTATCGCTTGTGTACGATGTTTGTACACACTTTGTCCGATTTTTTGTTATGATCCTTCGCCTAGTGGTCAACCCTTATCGACTATTTCAAACGGATAATCATCCTTGTCCCCAGTATAATCTTTAAACAACACATCTAGTGCCTTCTGCTCTTTAAAAATTGGAGTCAATATCAACCACTGGACTTTTACTTCGGCATCAAATGCCACCGGTTCACGATCCCACTCCTTTAGCAATTTCTTTGGCAAACGGATAGCTTTTGAATTACCCCATTTTCGTATATCTAATCTCATATCAGCACCTC
>NZ_CAQLEL010000065.1:0-61906 GCF_948826705.1 uncultured Ligilactobacillus sp. | reverse complement strand
CCAGGATCAAACTCTCAATTTAAAGTTTGTGACTCTTTATTTTTACTAGCGAATTGACTTCGCAAAATGTTTATTGCTCTCATCACTTAGATAAGAGACCCTGCACATTTGCTTATCGAAACTTTGTTCAGTTTTCAAAGACCTACTCAGTTGATACAATCAACATCAATATTTTAACATATTAGAAATTTCATGTCAACAACTTTTTTATTTTTATCCTGTCGCTTTTTTCAACGACTAGATTATTTTAACAAAAACCATTGAAATATGTCAACAATTTTTTATATCATTTTTTTGTGCTGTAACAAATCAGCTTTTATATAATATCATGTATCACAACTTTATGTCAACATAATTTTTAAATTATATTTTTTAACTGCTCCGTATCAGCAACTTTTATAGTATAGCAAGGAATGTATTTAAGCGTCAAGAACTTTTTTACTTTTTATGAAAATTCTTTTTACACCTTCAACTATCAATTACTTTCACCATTACAACTAGACATACTCCTTTGTACAAAAAATTGACGTACAGTTAACGACGCATGCGCTGTGATGCCTCCCCACCACTCACCCCTTCCAAACGTTCATATAAAATAGCTTTGCGACTTTGATCACCCATTTTTACGTATGACAAAAAAATGCTGCGACTACATAGCCACAGCATTGAAAAATATCTTAATTTTTTAGTTATTTTCGATCGGACGCATCGTTGGGAACAACAAGACATCACGGATCGAAGGTGCATCTGTCAACAACATCACCAAACGATCGATACCGATGCCTAGACCACCTGTAGGAGGCATACCATATTCCATGGCTTCGATATAGTCTTCATCGATACCTTCAGCTTCATCGTTACCAGCTTGACGTTCTTCCACTTGTGCTTCAAAACGTTCACGTTGATCGATCGGATCATTTAATTCAGTAAAGGCATTAGCATATTCGCTACCCAAAATAAACAATTCAAAACGATCAGTGAAGCGTGGATCTTTAACGTTCTTCTTAGCTAACGGTGAAATTTCAACTGGATGACCATAAACAAATGTTGGGTCAACGATCTTATCTTCACAGAATTGTTCGAAGAATTCGTTGATGATATGACCGACTTTCCAGTATTGTTCATAATGAACACCGTGCTCATCTGCTAAAGCCCGAGCTTGTTCTAAAGTCATTTCTTCCCAGAAATCGACACCAGTATATTCTTTGATGATATCGACCATGTGCACGCGCTTAAATGGCTTATCAAAATCAACATCTTTACCTTGATAGTTCACGATATTATTATTTGACACTACTGAAGCAGCAGCCTTGAAGATACCTTCAGTTTCATCCATAACGTCTTCAAAGTCAAAATATGCAGCATAAGATTCAAGCATTGTAAATTCTGGGTTATGGCGTGTATCGATACCTTCATTTCTAAAGACACGACCGATCTCATATACACGTTCCATCCCGCCAACGATCAAACGCTTCAAGTGCAATTCAAGTGCGATCCGAAGATATAATTCGATATCTAAAGCATTGTGGTGAGTGATAAATGGACGTGCAGCAGCACCACCAGCTTGTGTATGTAACACTGGTGTTTCTACTTCCAAGAAGCCTTCGCCGTCTAAATAGCGACGAATAGCTGAAATGATCCGGCTACGGTTTACAAAACGATCGTAACTTTCTTTGTTAGAGATCAGATCCAAATAACGTTGACGATAGATCTGTTCTACGTCTTGAAGACCATGCCATTTGTCTGGTAACGGACGCAAAGCTTTGGATAAGAAAGTCAATTCTGTCACTTTGATCGTCAATTCGCCCATATCTGTCTTGATAACGTGACCCTTGATACCTAAGAAATCACCAAGATCTGAGCGTTTGAAGATATGGTACATATCTTCGCCTACTTCATCTTTACGGATATAAAGTTGCATTCTGCCAGTACGGTCTTGTAGATCAGCAAAGCCTACCTTACCTTTACCACGCTTAGCTACCATACGTCCAGCGATCGTCGCTGTGATCTCCAAGCCATTTAATTCATCTTTATCCATTTCACCATACTTATCATGCAAGTCTTGGTTCATTGAATCACGTTCAAACCGATGACCAAAAGGATCGATACCTTCTGCGCGCAATTCTTGCATCTTTTCACGACGTACACGCAATTGGTCATTCATGTTTTGTTGGTTACCCATTTAAAAATCCTCGCCTTTCTTTAGAGTGTGAGAAAAGGTGATGCCTTTTCGAACACGTTTCATCTTTACTATTTTTTAATTATAGCATACTCAAAAGTCATAATTAACGCCGAATTGGTTGAGCGATCATGTCAGCCAAGAAATTATCAAAGATCTCTTGCATTTCTTGCTCTGTATCAGCCGAATTCAAAGCTGCTTTGGTCCTTGCTGAACGTGGGATCCCTTTAAGATAGTAAGCTGCTTGCGATCTAAACTCTTTTGGTCCCACAACTTCACCTTTAGCTTCAACTAAACGATGCAAATGCTCTTTAGCAACTGCGATCTTTTCAGCTGGTTTTGGTTCTTCTAACAATTCACCAGTCTCTAGATAATGTGTCGTTTGCTTAACGATCCATGGGTTCCCTAAAGCCGCCCGACCGATCATCACAGCGTTTGCTCCAACTTCATCTAACATCGTCTTAGCATCTTTAGGCGTGCGGACATCCCCATTACCGATAAATGGGATCTTCGTCAACTTGTTAGCTACTTCATGCAATAACTCCCAGTCTGCATGACCTGAGTAAAGTTGTTTTCTTGTCCGCCCATGCATCGCTAACGCACTGGCCCCAGCTTCTTGCGCTGCCAACGCATTTTCGACTGCCAAAATGTGATCCTCATCCCAACCAGTCCGCATTTTTACGGTAACTGGTTTTTCAACTGATGACGAAACTGCTTTGACCATCTCATATACTTTATCAGGATCAAGCAACCATCTTGCCCCAGCATCGGTCTTAGTGACCTTTGGCACAGGACACCCCATATTGATGTCAATAATATCAGTATTTGTGTTTTCAGCCACAAATTGTGCTGCTTCGACTAAAGTTTCCTTGCTCCCACCAAAGATCTGCACACTTGCTGGATGTTCACTTGGATCGACAAATAACATCTCAAGTGTCTTTTTGTTGCGGAAATGGATCCCTTTATCTGAGATCATTTCACATACGACCATCCCTGCACCAAATTCCTTACAGATCATCCGAAAGGCCACATTGGTCACCCCAGCCATTGGGGCTACCACAACTTGGTTTGGGATCGTGATATCTCCAATTTTCCATTCCATGGATCAATTTCACCTCATAAAATCATTCTTTACTTCGTTTGTAGATAATAGCACACTTTTATTTAAACGACTACTTTTCTTTTGCATTTTTTGCGATCTCACGCAATTGATCTTCTGAAAAATGGTATTTTCGATTACAAAAATGACATAAGGCAGTCGCACCATGATCTTCTTTGATCATCTCTTCAATGTCAGCTTCAGGTAAGCTTGCCATTGCTTTTGCAAAACGGTCTTTAGAGCAATCACATTCATACGCTACCGGCTTTTTATCCAAGATCTCAACATTTTCTTTGTCAAATAATTTGACTAAAATATCTTCTGGGGTCAAACCTTCACGCATCATTTCCGAAACTAGCGGTAAGTCTTTTAAACGTTCTTCTAATTTAGTCAAAACTTCATCCGTTGCTCCTGGCATAACTTGGATCAAAAAGCCCCCAGCTGTTTGGATAGTATTATCATCATTGACAAAAACTGACAAGCCAACGGCTGATGGGATCTGTTCGGACTTAGCTAAGTAATACGTAAAATCTTCACCCAATTCACCCGAAACTAGCGGTACTTGTCCAGTAAATGGTTCCTTTAAACCAAGATCTTTAGTGACCGATAGGAAACCTGTCGTTCCAACTGCACCTTTAACATCGATCTTGTGCTTATCGTTCAACGGTAAATGGATATGTGGATGTTGAACATAGCCTTTCACTGTTCCATTAGCATTACCATCAACGACGATCGCCCCCAGTGGTCCATCCCCATTAACTTTCACTGTCATCTTGCCTTCACCCTTTAATGAAGCTTCCGATAATAGCAAAGTTGCGACTAAGGTCCGACCTAAAGCTGCAGAAGCTGCACTCCAAGTATCGTGATATTCTTGTGCTTTTCGAACTGTTTTAGTCGCATCGACCGCATACGCACGTAATTGCCCATCATAGGCTAAACTTTTAACTAAATAATCAGACATTTAATTCACCTATTCCTTTATATTTTTCAACAAACAAGGAGGAAGCAAGCGGGCGGCACATAGGCCAACTTACTTCCTCCTATTAAAATTTATTCCACCACTCGCTCAAAGACTAATCTTTATCCGAGTCTGTGTCTTTTTTATCCTTTTTTGGATAGAAGACTGTGGTTTTATTTTTATCAGCAGTTGCATCTTTTTCACTTGGGAAAGATGTTGTTTTATCGGCTGCTTTGTTTTCACGTTTAGCAGCTTCTTTACGTTCCAAAGCTTCTTTTGATTCTTCAAAAGTCGTGGCTGTTGCTTTTTCACTTGGGAACTCATCTTCATTTTGCGCAGGCATCTTGCCTGTCTTATACAAGCTCAAAATTTGCTTTTCATCGAGTGTCTCGTATTCAAGCAAGGCTTTTGCAATAACTTCATGCTGCTCTTTATGCTCTTCGATGATCTTCTTAGCTAAAGCCATACCTTCTTCAGATAAGCGTTTGACTTCTTCATCGATCGCATTAGCTGTATTGATCGAGAAGGCTGCTTGCCCAGGAACAGCATCTCCAGCAAACATACCACTTTGACCTTCATATTGGACAGGCCCTAATTGATCGCTCATCCCATATTCGGTCACCATTGCACGTGCCAATTGAGTTGCTTGTTGGAAATCATTGGAAGCTCCGGAGGATTGTTGCCCAAAGATAAGCTCTTCAGCAGCACGTCCCCCCATCAAGCCAGCAATTTGTTCTTGCATGTCTTTTTTGGAAAGCAACATTTGATCTTCTTTTGGTAACATGATCGCATAACCACCAGCACGACCACGTGGGACGATCGTAACTTTGTGAACGACCCGCGCATCGTTTAAGACCAGTCCAACGATCGTATGACCAGCTTCATGATAAGCCACGGTCTCGCGTTCTTTCTTACTGATGACGCGATCACGTTTGGCTGGACCTGCGATCACGCGATCTTCAGCTTCATCGATATCTGAAGCATCAATCGCTTTTTTGTTACGCCGAGCAGCTAATAAAGCAGCTTCGTTGAGTAAGTTTTCAAGGTCAGCCCCTACAAAGCCCGGTGTTTGCTTAGCGATCATCTTAAGATCAACATCTTTTGCAAGTGGCTTGTTCTTAGCATGCACTTTCAAGATCGCTTCACGCCCCTTAACGTCAGGCCGACCAACTAAGATCTTACGGTCAAAACGTCCCGGACGAAGCAAGGCTGGGTCTAAAACATCAGAACGGTTCGTAGCGGCCATCACGATGACACCTTCATCACCTTCGAAACCATCCATTTCAACTAACAATTGGTTCAAGGTCTGTTCACGTTCATCGTGACCGCCTCCCATACCATTGCCACGACGACGACCGACAGCATCGATCTCATCGATAAAGATGATGGCTGGCGCACTCTTCTTGGCATTTTCAAACAGATCACGCACACGACTAGCCCCGACACCGACAAACATTTCCACGAAGTCAGAACCAGAGATCGAGAAGAACGGCACTCCCGCTTCACCAGCGACTGCTTTGGCTAACAAGGTCTTACCAGTTCCGGGAGGTCCTTCGAGTAACACCCCTGATGGGATCCGTGCACCCAAAGAAAGGAATTTACGTGGATCACGCAAGAATTCGACTACTTCGACTAATTCTTGTTTTTCTTCTTCAGCCCCAGCTACATCAGAGAAGCGCACCTTGTTGTTCTTCTTTTCAACTGGCTTAGCTTTGGACTTACCAAAATTCATCACCCCACGACCATTGCCACCGCCTTGGCCAGCTTGTCCCATCATCATGTAGAAGAAGAAGATAAAGAAGACAAGTGGCAAGACATAGATCAAGAGTTGGACCCAGATACTGCTGGATTCCTCTTCTTTAGCGCCATATTTGACTTTATTCTTAGTAGCATAGCTTTCGATCTGCTTAACTAAGGTATCATTTGTCAACACATTGGTCGTAAAGGTCGACACTTTAGTAGAGGTACCCGCAATACCTGTTAGACCACCAGTCTTTTCCACATTAGCTGGCTTTTTGTAGGTACCTGTGATGCGGTAAGTACTACCTGCTGGTTGCATTGTGAAATCTTTGACATTGTTTTTCTTCAATTCGGTAATGAATTGGCTTGATTGAATCTGTTGTGATTGAGCACCGCCACGATTACCAACAAAGTAATAGAGCGCACCCATAATGCCAAGGAAGATCACAATGTAAAATAGACTATTCTTCATTAGTCCATTTTTGTTATTATTCATGGAGTTCCTCCTTTTAGGTAATTTTCATAAAATTTAAAGCTATCGAACCAATAATATCATATTTGACTAATATTGACTATTAATTGTTCTCGTAAACTTCTGGTTTTAAAATACCTACGTAAGGCAAGTTACGGTAATGTCCGATGTAGTCTAGACCATAGCCGACCACGAATTCATTTGGTACTTCAAAGCCAACATAATCTGGCACGACAGATTTCACCCGACGCTCAGGCTTATCTAATAAAGTACAGATCTTAACTGAAGCTGCATTTCTGTGCTTGAGCAACTCCACTAACCGTTCCAAAGTGCGACCGGTATCAATGATATCTTCGACGATCAAAATATGACGATCTTTGACAGAAACGTCTAAGTCCTTGATGATCTTAACTTCACCGGATGATTCAGTTGCATCACCATAGCTAGATACATCCATAAAATCAAGTTCGCAGTATGTATCGATCTCACGTACGATATCAGCCATAAATAAGACCGCACCCTTTAAAACGCAGATCACAAGTGGATTTTTATCCTTCATGTCGGCGGTGATCTGTGCCCCTAATTTTTGGGCAACTGCTTGAATATCTTCTTTGCTGTATAAAATTTCTTTGATGTCGTTATTCATCATCTTTTACCTCTCTTCGCAAAACTATTATGTAATGCATTTTAGCATTTACGAGCCGTGGTGACAAATCAGTTTTTTTCACTTTAACGACCCATAAAATGTTTCCATCCTTTGCTGCAACTAACCAAAGACGCTCACGTTTAGTTTTCTCTATTTTTCGGTCGATCAAGATCTGTTTTACTTTTTGAGTCCCGATCTTAGTTTTCATGCGATCGCCTGGCCGACGATGACGCAAAAGAAAGGGCGCCTCATCTTCAGAAACGCCCAAGACCTCATCGCCTGGTCTCGGGTGGTAGGCATTTTGAAAAAAGAGCCCGACCTTTTCTGTATTGGATATCCATTGCCACTCCCCTAATAACAGATATTGCTGAAAATTTAAGTTCTCGATCCGCAAAGGATGATCAGCGATCCAGAAATGACGGTATTCTTTGACCAAAAAATACCCTTGTCCCAGATTGAGTTGTCCTTGTGGCTTAGTGGTGTTATTTAGCAAGCGGTTGGCTTGAGCTACTTTTTTTTCCGATAACTCTAACTTATGCTGCCGGAAAAGTTGGCGTAAAAGCTGATTTTGCCATGGTGAAGTCAACGCTTGCCATTGTTCTAAGGCATAACTACCATCATATTGCTGTAATTTAGCCAATTTTTCTTTACTCGTTTCATTGGCTAAGGTAAGGACTTCACTTAACTGCGTAGCATAATTTTCCACATGCGCTAAAAATTGCGGATTTTCTTGCTTTAATTGGGGAATAACGTGATGTCGCAAGCGATTTCTCAAGTAATCATCTTGTTCATTAGTCTCATCCTCAAAGTAAGTGATGTTTTGTTCCTGGACCAGATGTAACAATTGTGCTTTGGTAAAGCCTAACAAAGGCCGGATCAACTCGGCATGAGCCCCAAACTTACGCCTTGCTTTGATCCCCGTCAATTGTGCTAAGTCGCCTCCACGCAATAATTTCATCAAAAAAGTCTCGGCTTGATCATCACCGTGATGTGCCGTCAATAAGTACTTGATCTGTTGTTTTTCTAGTATCGTTTCAAAAAATCCATACCGCATTTTACGGGCTTTTTCTTCCAACCCTGTTTGTGGATGCTTTTCTACAGCCCAAGTCTTTGTAAAAAGAGGATATCCATTTTCTTGGCAATACCGCTGAATAAACTCTGTCTCAGCCTTACTTTGGTCTCGTAATTGATGATCGACATACGCTACATTGATCTGCGGGCGTATTGCTACTGGCAAATGCGCTAACAGCCACAATAATGCCATCGAGTCCGCCCCAGTCGAGACTGCCACTAAGATCTTTTCTTTAGCTGAGATCTGTAAATTTTGCCACTGTAAGTCAAACTGCTGTTTTATTGCTTGCATAAAATGCCTCCTTTAAAGCACTAAAGGACCGTGACAAAATGCCACAGTCCTTTTATATATTAGCTACGACGACCACCACGGCCACCGCGCTTACCTTCCGTATTCCGTTTCAAAGAGGTCAAGCGTTCATCGCTTTCTTTTAAGAAACCTGCCAATAAAGAGTCGAAGTCTTTCTTTTTGTTTTCAGTTTTGCGAGGAGCAAATAAACGCCCCTTACCCGCATTACTGCTATTTCTGTGATTATTTCCCTTACCATTGTTCCGGAAGTCGCCTTCACGTTGGTTGCGCTCTTCTTTGGTATTTTTCCCAAAATCTTTTTGAACATTGTCACTTGCTTTTCTGATCGACAAACTGATCTTTCCATCTTCACCGACCGAAAGCACTTTGACCGTTACTTTATCCCCTACTGTCAACACATCATGGATATCTTTGACAAAATTATTTGAAACTTCACTGATATGCACCAAGCCAGTTTTTTTATCCCCTAAATCCACAAAAGCACCAAAATTAGTGATCCCTGATACTTTGCCGTTGACTTTTTCTCCGACTTCAATTGACATAAAAAAATTTTTCCTCCTAGAAAGTTCTAATAAAACACACCTAAGTATATCACGATACTAGTAGTTTAACCAAAAAAATTTATTTTTCTGAATCCAAGACACTTTTAGCCTTATCATCAGGCAAATTATAAATCGTTTCATTGTCGCGAGAATAGTAATATTTCTCACGGATCAGCTTCTCTAAATACTCATCGTCATTTAGCTGCTTTACCCGTAATTTCAAGCTAGAATTGTCTTTTTTTATCTTATCAAGTTTTTTTTGAGCAGTTGTCGTCTGTTGCTTGACCGTATGCGCTTGCCACAAGTTACGTCCGACTTGGACTAAACAAACAGCGGTCACGACTACCGCGATCACTGCAAACAAACGCATTATAACTTTGTGTTGCAAGTAACGCCGATTCTTGGCGACCATACGCTTTTTAGCAGCTGTTTTTTCCCGATAAAAATCATTATTTATGACCTTGATCTTTTGCTTATCTTCTTTCATCAGTTAGACCTCACCAAATCATCCAAAACCGTTACATATTTACGAAGATTATAACAAACTTGGTGTTAAAGATTCAATTTAGAGCCTAAGATCTTCTTTATATTCTTCACTGATGATCTCATACATACCTTTAGCCTCATCTTTTTTGGTCGTATCTTTTAATTCCAAAACTTTCAAAGTCAAAGTTTTATTTCCAAAATTGATCACTAAAGTGTCACCCGTTACAACATCACTAGCGGACTTAGCAACTTTGTCATTGATCGTGATCCGGCCTTGGTCGGCGATCTGTTTTGCCACACTGCGCCGTTTGATCACACGTGAAACTTTTAAATATTTATCTAATCTCATAAGATTCCCTCTTTTCTGATAATTTTTTGCCAAACTTTCAAGATCTTTTTGCCCCCTGGTAACATGAGCCATTCACGAACACTAAATAATTTGAACGCTAAGGCACAGCTCAAAAAGACCAATGCTCCTAAAAAGGCCCCTCCAAGTGACATGACGAGCGTATCGCTACGCTCATTACCGATAAAATGCATATAGCTCATGGTAAATATCCGCACACTGATCAGCATCACTGTGATCGCTAAGCCTAATTTGAGCCAAAAATGACCTTCGTTGAACAGCCCCTTGACGATCTCAGGACTAAATAGCAGGATGAAGACTAGCGCAAAGATCAAGCTAAGTACGGTCGCAACACTAGCTCCCATGATATTCATGCGCCCGACCAACCAGATATTTAGCACAAATTTTAGAACTAAAGCTCCCAGCAAACCGACCACCGTGATCAAAAACTGATTCAAACTCTGCAAGATCGAATTATAAGTCCCGATCAAAGTGATAAAGATCACGCTGACTACATAAACAGCCAATTCGGCACTCAAATCAGCATCCCCAAACAGCAAAGTGTTGATCTGTGGCATCAAAACGACCATCCCAAAGCAAGCTGCTACCGAGATCGCCGCACTGACACGCAACATAACTTGCGCGATCCGACGAAATTCGGCGTATTTACGCTTTTGCAACGCTTGACTCAATGTCGGTAGGAGCGTTGAAGAAAAACCGATCGCAAGGACCATTCCTAACTGTAGCAATGGTTGTGCACGATCATAGATACCTTTTAGATCCTTAGCCACAGCTACTGAGATCCCGTTGTGCAATAATCCGCGTACGAGCGTAAAAGAATCGATCAACTGCAACAAGACCATCGTTGAAGCAAACAAACAGATGATCAAGCCATCGCTAAAGAGTTTTTCGATCAGATAAAGGTAACTAAATTTAGGTGCGGTCGTTTTTTTGAAAAATTTTTTAGCATAAAATTTTATAAAACTAAAACAGGCAACTACTGCCCCTGCACTAGAAGCCAACATCGCAACGGCCCCCATCTGATATAAGGACCAGTCAAAAAGCGTAAAGGCCCATGCTGCTAAGATGATCATCCCGACTCGCATGAATTGCTCAGTCACCTGTGAAATAGCAGTCGGGAGCATATCAAACGTCCCTTGGTAATATCCTCGTCCGACTGCCAAAAATGGCATGAACAAAAACATCCAAGCTACACTTTTGATCAAAACTGTCAGCTGTGGATCCCCCATCAAAAGTGCAATAAATGGAGCAAATACCCGCAATCCGACAAAGATCGCACCCGAAAAAACGCACAAGATCAAAAATACCTGTTGAACTAAGCGCAATTTGGTCGCCTCATCGCGTTGTTCGGCAACTAATTTAGAAATGTAGACTGGAAAACCAGTCAAGGCAAAAGCAACACCGATCCCATAGATCGGATAGACCTGCTGATAGACATAAAAACCAGTATTTCCAACAATATTTTCAAAGGGGATCCGATAGACCGCACTTAAGATCTTAGCGATCAAAGACGCGATCGAAAGGATCAAAGCCCCTTTCATCGTCTTTTTGACTTGCTCATTTTTCATCTGCGTTTTCCTCGATCTGTGGTATGTTATCGATCTCAGCCATTAAATTAAAACATAATTTTTGTAGCTTAGCCAAGAGTTCTGATCGCTGTGCTGGTTGCAAGGTCAGCTTGATAGCTGTCTTTTTGTCGGTCGTTTCAAAGGTCGCATCTAATCCAGCTGCATCCAATGCTTTTAGCATCATCGGCGCATTGAATTTTTTCACCCCTACTGGCGCAAGATCCAACGTGATCTTATGTGCACTACTTTGGGTGATATTGGCTAACAATGCATGATCAGCATATAATTTCAACAACCCAACTTCTAGTAAATTAGCTACCTCAACTGGATATTCACCGAAACGATCGATGAGGTCTTCTTTGATCTCTTCATATTGTTCTTTATTTTCCAATTGGTGGATCCGCTTGTAAAGCTCGATCTTTTGGCGTGGATCTTCGATATAACTTTGTGGTAGGTAAGCTTCCAATGCCAGATCGATCTGGCAATCCGTGTGCAACTTAGGCTTTAAGCCACGTTTCTTTGCGACCGCTTCATTTAACATCTGCGTGTACAACTCATAGCCGACCGAATCGATAAAGCCATGTTGCTGCTTACCTAACAGATTCCCCGCACCGCGGATCGAGAGGTCACGCATCGCGATCTTAAAGCCTGAACCTAATTCAGTAAAATCCTTGATCGCTTCAAGGCGCTTTTCGCTCACTTCCGTTAAAACTTTATCAGGTTCATACATAAAATAAGCGTAAGCCACACGATTCGACCGTCCGACCCGTCCGCGTAATTGATAGAGCTGCGCTAAGCCCATTCGATCAGCATTTTCCACAAATAGCGTATTGGCGTTTGGGATGTCGACTCCAGTTTCAATGATCGTCGTTGTCACTAATACATCGTATTGGCCCGCGATAAAGTCCATCAAGATCCCTTCTAACTGAGTCTCTGTCATTTGACCGTGGATATAAGCGATCTTAGCTTCGGGCACTAAGCTCTGCAACTCGTCGACCTTTTTTTCAATATCATCGACTCGATTATGCAAGAAAAATACTTGCCCCCCACGTGCTATCTCGCGTTTGATCCCATCCACGATCACCCCGTAATTTTGTTCCATCACATAGGTCTGGATCGGATAACGATTCATCGGCGCAGTCTCGATCACTGATAGATCTCGCACACCTAACATCGACATATTTAACGTCCGTGGGATCGGAGTAGCTGTTAGTGTCAAAACATCGACAGTCGACTTGAGTTCTTTTAACCGCTCTTTATGTTTGACCCCGAAACGTTGTTCTTCATCGATGATCAATAAGCCTAGATCAGCAAATTTGACATCTTTAGACAACAAACGGTGTGTCCCAACAACGGCATCACACTCACCACTTTTTAGCTTAGCCAAAGTTTCATCAACTTGTTTTTTAGTACTAAACCGCGATAAAACACCGATATTGACGGGAAAGCCTTCAAAACGTGCCTGCATCGTTTCAAAATGTTGTTGCGCTAAAACTGTTGTCGGAGCTAAAAAAGCGACTTGCTTTCCGTCTTCGATCGCCTTAAAGGCTGCCCGTAAAGCAACTTCAGTCTTACCATAACCCACATCCCCGATCAACAAGCGATCCATCGGGCGTTCTCTTTGCATATCGGCTTTGATCTCTTTTGCACTCCGCAACTGATCAGGTGTTTCTGAAAAAGGAAAAGCGGCTTCAAATTCGCGTTGGTAACTATCATCTGGTGGAAAGGCATGCCCCTTATTAGATTCACGTTGCGCATACAATTCGACCAGTTCATCGGCGATATCTTCGATCTTAGCAGCAACTTTGCTCTTGGTCTTGGCCCATTTGTTACTACCTAACTTGTTGATCTTCGGGGTCTTACCTTCAGCTGACACATATTTTTGGATCCGATCGAGCTGGGAAACCGGGATAAAAAGCTGTGCATCTTCTTGATAGACGATCGTCATATAGTCTTGGTGTTTTCCACCGACTTCTAAAGTTTGCATTCCCATGAAACGCCCGATCCCATGATTGACATGAACGATATAATCGCCTTTCTTTAAGTCAGTATAGCTCTTCAAACGTTCTGCGTTGCTCATCGTTTGGCGTTTAGGTCGTTTGCGTGAACGTTTAGCAAAGAGTTCTTGTTCGGTCAAAACGACTAATTTTAATTCTGGCAATTCAAACCCACTATTCAACTGACCTAAAGCGATCTGCACTTGACCGACCCGAATGTCATCGACTGATCCTAGTAAAGAAGTGATCCCAAAATCAGCTAACGTTTGATGAAGTTTTTCTTGGCGTTCTTTAGTCCCGACAAGCAAGATAACAGTTTGACCACTTTCTTTCCAGCGCAATGCTTCAGCTTTTAGCAGTGGCATTTGGCCAAAGAACTGTTGGACCATGCGAGCTTTGATATCTAAATGCTGCACAAAACGCATCCGTCCCATCCCCTTAGGAAAGGCAGCTAAAAAGTTTTTGGGCTGTTTGAGCTTTTTTTCTAAAGAACTCAATTCGTGTCCTAAAACAGTATTAGCAAGTAATTGTTGTTTTTCCAACTGCTCAACGATCCAGTTTTGTTCTTCTTGAACTAATTGTTTTTCTTTTTCGCGTAAACGAGGATAATCATCAAAAAACACCTCACCATTTGCGGCTAAATAATCGAATAGACTCAGCTTTTCAGGATAGATGTATTCAACTAAACTCAGATCTTTAGCACTCAATTCTCCCTTTAAAAAGGCATCGACCTTAGCTGAAAAATTCTTATCCAGTTGTTCTTTTGTTTCTTTAGATAGATCAGTAGAAGCTTTTTTAACAGCTTCATCTAGAGCTAACGCAGCTTTTTTTAAACGTTCCTTATCAAAAATAAGGTCGGTCGCTGGTAAGATCTGCACCTGTTCAATATTTTTCAAGCTGCGCTGATCGGCTGCATCAAAAGTTCGCAACGAATCTAACTGGGTATCAAAAAAATCTGCTCGGAGCGGATCTGACATATCTAAAGGAAAAATATCTAAGATCGAACCCCGCAGTGCAAAGTCGCCTGGCCGTTCAACTTGCTTTTGACGTGTATAGCCCATTTGGCCTAATAACTGCACCAGTTTCGCTAATTCATAGTCTTGGCCAACGACCAACTCTAACTGGCTCTTTTGCCAAAGTTTGACTGGAGGTAAAAAGCGCCGTAGACCAGACATTGAAGTCACGATCAGCTTTTTTTCCTGCTTGGCTAAAGCGTCCAGCGCTAAGACACGTTGTGCTTTAAACTCGGGTGAACTCGTTGCCATTTCTGATGCTAGCATCTCTTCGACAGGAAACAACAAAACATCAGCTGGATCTAAGAGATTTTCAAGATCATCAGCTAACTGTTGTGCCCGATACAAGTCATCACATACGATCAACTTTGAGCCTGCATTTTCTAAGAACAGCTCAGCCAAAAAAAGCGTCTTAGCTGATCCGGTCAGTCCCGTGATCAAATGACGTCCTGGTTCTTTTTGTGACCACTCTTTGACTTCTGGAAGACTATGGAAGGCTTCCTTTAGTTTCATCTTCATGGCGTATCCTTTCTTACTTGTTACGGTTGAATTTATTCATCACTTGCGCAAAATCATCGGTCTTGACCCACTCTTCTAACGCCGCTACCGCATCAGCTACTCCTAGATCAAAGTTTTTTCGTTGTTCTGGAGTGAAGCGTCCTAAGACCCAATCAACGACTTTAGTTTGCTTAGGATGATCGATCCCCACACGTAACCGATCGAATCGTTGGGTGCCTAAATGAGCGATCAGACTCTTGATCCCGTTATGCCCACCAGCTGAGCCCTTTTGACGCAACCGTAAACGACCACAATCAAGGTCCATATCATCATAGACTATGATCACATCATCAAGATCTAAATCATAGTAATCCATGATCTGGCGAACTGCGCGTCCCGATTCATTCATATAAGTAGTCGGTTTAGCCAACAAAACTTTTTTCCCCCCGACCATTCCATCAGCTAGTTGAGCGTCAAATTTTTCCTTATTAAAGGAAAGACCATTCACATCTGCAAAGCGATCAACGATCATAAAGCCCGTATTATGACGGGTATTTTCATATTGACGGCCAATATTACCTAATCCTACGATCAATTTCATCTTTAAATTCAAAACCTTTCACATATAAAAGAAAATTTACCTTACCAAAAAAAATGCACACTGTTCAAACCGTACTTGGGCACAGTTAAGCGTACATCTAACATTGAAGCGCCTAAAAAGACGCTTCTAACAATTGATTTAATTTCACTAAGTATACCACACTTTGCGATTTCTACTGAAAAAAACTTATAAACTCTTGAAAACTTTGCGCCATTTACTGAAAAACATGTTATACTTATGTTGTATCAATTAAGTTACTTAAGAAAGGATGAATTACTGTGTCAAAAACACAAAATCATCAAAAAGTTATTTTAGTCGGTGACGGTGCTGTTGGTTCTAGCTATGCTTACGCTATGGCTTTACAAGGTATCGCTGAAGAATTTGGTATCGTGGACGTTGTCAAAGAACGTACAGAAGGTGACGCTCTTGACTTGATCGATGCTACAGGTTACACATATCCTAAGAAGATCTACTCTGCAGAATACTCTGACTGCAAAGACGCAGACTTAGTAGTTATCACTGCAGGTGCTCCTCAAAAGCCTGGTGAAACTCGCCTTGACCTTGTTAACAAGAACTTACGCATCTTGTCTTCTATCGTTAAGCCTATCGTTGATTCTGGCTTCCAAGGTGTCTTCTTAGTTGCTGCTAACCCAGTTGATATCTTGACATACGCTACATGGAAGTTCTCTGGCTTCCCAACAGAACGCGTTTTAGGTTCAGGTACATCCTTGGATACAGCACGTCTTCGTGTTGCTATGGCCGACCTTACAGGCATCAAAGACCCACGTTCTATGCACGCATACATCATGGGTGAACACGGTGACTCTGAATTTGCTGCTTACTCATCAGCAACTATCGGTGGTGTGCCATTCTTAGAATGGGCTAAAGCTAACGATGTTTCACAAGAAACACTTGACAAGATGGAAGACGATGTCCGCAACAAAGCTTACGAGATCATCAACCGCAAAGGTGCTACATTCTACGGTGTTGCAGCTGCGCTTGCTCGTATCTCAAAAGCTATCTTACGTGACGAAGATACAGTCTTACCTGTTTCAGCTTATCTAGATGGTCAATACGGCTTGAATGATATCTACATCGGTACACCAGCCGTTGTTAATGCTGAAGGTATCAAGCAAGTTGTTGAAGTTCCTTTGAACGAAAAAGAATTGAAACAAATGCAAGAATCTGCTAAGACTTTGAAAGAAGTTCTTGCAAATGGCTTAAAGAGCTTAGAAGACTAATCTCTTAGCATTTTTCTCAAAGCAGTCGAGGTCCTTTCCTTGACTGCTTTTTTTATACTCTAATTAAACACTAGTCCCTAAAACATGACTTAGTGATTTTTTATGATACATTTCAGTAGCCCAGTGGTCACTCCTAGCTCTAAAATGGTTTCATACACAAATAGCTATGCCCGTAAGTTCCTTTCCTATGGTACACTAGTCTAGAGGAAAGGTGTGAATAAAATGTTTAAAACACAGATCAATGCAGATGTGCCGATCAACGAAGGTTCAGGACAGATCGTTACCGAGTTACCATTTGTTCCCCATAAAGGTGATTTTATCATGGTCGGCGATGAACAAACTCAATGGGAAGTTGTCAGCAGCACCTTTATCGTGCATGATAAATTCCATCCTAAAAAAGACTTTGTCGATCTCGTCGTGAAAGTAAAACAAGTTTGATTTTTTGAGGCTGGTCTTGACCGGCCTTTTTGCTTGAAATTGAACATTTTGCAAAATTTTGGACATTTATTCAATTTTTAGCTTCCATTACTTGTTTTTTATGTTATTATGTATTAGGATATTATGAAAACAAAATGAAAGCCGAGGAGATATTTATGCTACTGAAAACATTGATCAAGCCTAAAAAAGATCTCGTTACAGTTAAAGAAGATATCACATTGGAAGAAGCCCTAACAGTGCTCGAAGATTCCGGTTACCGTTGTGTACCGATCTTGGATGAAACTGGTAAGATCTTCCGAGGAAATATCTATAAGATGCATATTTACCGCCACAAATCTCGTGGAGGTGATATGAGCTTACCCGTGACCCATTTGTTAAAGAATGCTAACAAGTTTATCCCGATCGATTCAGCCTTCTTTAATGTATTTTTCTCGATCAAAGACCTTCCATATATCACAGTTTTAGATGAAAATAATTTCTTCTATGGTATCTTGACACATACGCGTTTGTTAGATATGTTGACCCAATCTTGGAATTTTAATGTTGGTAGCTATGTTTTGACTGTTGTCTCCTCAGGTGAACGCGGTGATCTAGTCGATATGGCTAAGATCATCACTAAATACACTTCGATCGCAAGTTGTATCACACTTGATGTGCAACAAGGAGAATTAGTCCGCCGTACATTATTTACCCTCCCATCCGACGTTTCACATGAGAAATTGGAACGGATCGTGGCGAGCTTAGAGCGTAAGAATTTCAAGGTCCCTGAGATCGAAGACTTACAAGCCTAACACCTTTATCCCCCTACTTATCATCAAGTGGGGGGATATTTCTTATCACTAAAGTTATGTAACAACTTACAGTGAGTATGTTAAAATGTTTATAACTATACCTCTTAACGAAAGGAATGAGCCATATTGGCCGAAAGACTTTATACGACTCAAGAGCTTGCCGATAGTATCGGTGTCAGTCGGTCAACGATCTATCGCTTTTTAAAAGTCAATCAGATCCAACCAGTTGAAATAAATGGACGCTCTAAACTTTACAGCAAAGACACCTTAAAACAAGCAAGACGCGAATTGCTTTTACCAAGTACTAGCAAAAAAACTACCCTTGCGACTGAAGCTAAACACCTTGACCAATTACAGCATCAACTCGAATTGATCAACGAACAGTTACAAGAAAAAGACCGCCAGATCGCAGAATTACACCAACTGATCGACCATCAACAAAAATTGACCCTCTCCGCCACTAAACAGTTAAATGATCTGTTAGCCCTACAAGAGACCGATCCTGAGGCCATCAAGATCGCGGCGGCTGAAGTTCAACGCCAATTACCCGAAAATAGCCAAGCCCAACAGATCCTATATCCGACCCAAGGTGTCAGCTATAAAACGACTAATGCGATCAGCACTGAAGAAAAAAAGCCTAAAAAACGTGGCTTCTTTAGCTGGTTTCGACGAAATAAGCGCAGTTAGGCATGAAACAAAAGAAAACCTTTTTAGCACTCATCGCTTCATTTAATCTTGCGGCTAACTACGCTCATCCGATCACCCCAGCTTACTTCAAGCTACTTGGACTCGATAGTGCCATGTTTGGCTATGCTTTTTCCGTGATGTCTTTAGGGATGTTTCTTGGCTCACCTTTCTTTGGAAAGTTAGCTGAGAGTTTTCAATCTAAAGTCTTGATGGCTTGGGGATGCTTAGGTTACTCATTAGCCCAAGTCCTCTTTGCGATCGGACACACCCCTGCACTCATCTTATGGGGGCGCTTATTGGCAGGATTTGCCTGTGGAGCCTTTTTTGTTGGGGCTTTGAATTATATCGCCAATACTTCCACTACTAAAGAACGGGGAGCAAACTTGACCTTAAATGCTGCCGTTCAAACAGTTTTTGGCGCTCTGGGCTATTTTGTCGGCGGGATGCTTGGGACATACGATCTTTATTGGGCCTTTGCGCTACAGATCGGGCAACTCTTTTTCACAGGTGTCGCCTTTTATCTACTCTTAGGTCCAGATCTTACCGCAAAAAAAGCCCCAGACCTCAAAGAAGCTGTCCGCAGTTTGAATTTTTTTAGCAACTTTTCAACTAAAGATACTCAGCTCTCACAGGCACTTTGGATCTTATTAGGCGTTTCAGCTCTAACATTTTTAGGTTATACTTCCTTTGATCAAAGCTTCAACTATTACTTAAAAGATGTTTTTGATCTCGCAACGAGCTATAATGGTAGCTTTAAAGGGGCGGTCGGACTGATATCACTTATAGCTACGATGACGTTAGGAATGTATTTAGTCAAACAAACTGATCTCAACAAAAGTACGACTATTATTTTGTTCATCTGTGCTTTCTTTATGGGATCGGTCTGCCTAGCCCCCGGTTTGACCAGTTTTTTTGCCTTAAATCTGATCTTTTACGGTTTTTATGCTATCAGTGTGCCGATGGTCCAAGATCTGATCACAAAACAAGCTACGCCAACAACACAAGGGACCGTTCTTGGCTTTTACCAAGCTTCACAATCATTTGGTCGGATCATCGGAGCCTTTGTTGCTGGGCTTTTATATGATGTCACTGTTTTAGGCCCATTCATTCTAGGTAGTCTTGCTTTTCTAATTGCAGCTATCGGTGTTAAAATATATCAAAAATAGCAGTATGTCCATGTCTGGGCACACTGCTATCTTATTATCAAGAGGTGTTATTATGATCCGTGAAATCAATCACGACCCTAAATTCTTAAGTCAAAAAGCTGTTCTTGCTACTCCAAAAGACGATCAGATCGTCGCTGATCTACTCGATACTTTGCAAGCTAATCAAGCACGTTGCGTTGGCATGGCAGCCAACATGATCGGCGAAAATAAACAGATCATCGTCTGTCAGATGGGGCCACTAGCTTTTCCGATGTTAAATCCTAAGATCATCAAAAAAGCTCGGCCCTATAAAACAACAGAAGGCTGTCTCTCACTTACAACGACAACAGAGACGACGCGCTATGACCTGATCACAGTCCAATACTTTGATCGGACCTTCGCTAAACAAAAACAAGAATTCCAAGGTTTCATCGCACAGATCATCCAACATGAGATCGACCACCTAAATGGGATCTTGATCTAGTTTTTAGCTTGATTCTTAGCTGAAAAGACTGGAAATTTACTTGAATCACCATAATCTAAAGACTTTACGTGTTTCAAAGTATCCATATCAGCTTTAGAGATCACAAAATCAACTTTGGCATTATCTGCCATGTGTTTAGGATCAGCCGTTTTAGGCAAGGGTACTGTGCCTAGTTGTAAAGCATATCGAATACAAAGTTGCGGGATACTTACGTTATATTTAGCGGCCAACTGTTCGATCGTCTTGTCTTCAAAAGCCTTACCATGTGCGATCGGTGAATAAGCTTCAACTAAGATATCCTGTTTTTGACAATGATCTAATAACTCAAAAGGTGTATTGCCTGCATGTACTAATACTTGATCGACCATTGGCATGATCTCACCATTTTCGATCAGATTTTCTAAATCGCTTTGTAAGAAATTAGATACTCCGATCGCACGCACTTTACCAGCGCGATAAGCATCTTCCAGCGCACACCAAGCTTCTAGGTTACCTTCATAAAATGGATCTTGTCCGCGGAAATCTTGCCACGGTTGAGGACTGTGGATCAACATCAGATCAAGATAGTCCAAGCCCATTTTACTCAACGTTTCATCGATCGCACGTGTGGCTATCGTATAATCTTTGATCTCAGCGGCTAACTTAGATGTTACGAAAAGATCTTCACGTGCGACCCCACAAGTAGCGATCCCTTTGCCTACGCCACGTTCATTTCCATAGGCTTGGGCTGTATCAAAATGTCGATAACCGATATTTACCGCTTCGTTGACTGCTAAAGCAACATCTTGGTCATCGATAAACCATGTCCCTAAACCCAACTTAGGGATCTTGACTCCATTACTCAATGTATACGTTTCGTCTAAAATCATTTTCCTGCCTCCATTTTTATAGCTATCTTTAGTTTAGGCTTTAGGGCTGAAAATGTTAAATACTTAGTCTGTATGCTACCTTATTTCATTTTTGTATACTAGAAAGGAAATCCACATATGATCACGATCGGTGCTACTACTTGGAGCGAACACAAGGCTTTGATCACAGAAGACCGCCCTGTCACACTGGCAGAGTATGCGGCAAATTTTCCTGTTGTTGAAGTCGATACTTTCTTCTATGGGATCCCCCGGATAAGTACCGTCAAAAATTGGCAAGCTCAAGTCCCACCAACATTTCATTTCGTTGTTAAAGCTCACCGTTCGATGACGGGCCATATCGATAAAAAAGCTAATTTGACCGAATTGAAAGAGACTTTTACCAACTTCAAGCTTGCGGTAGGACCACTGGTGGAGACTGGTCAATTGAAGACCGTCTTATTTCAATTTCCACCATACTTTATCCCCACGAAAAAAAGCATCAACTATCTACGCCAGATCAGAGCCTGGTTACCTGAGCTACCGCTATGCTTAGAATTTCGCAATCAAGCTTGGTATCAGCCTAATGCGCTCCAGTCATTAGTTGCTTTTTGTCGCCAAGAGCAATTTACTTTAACAGCGGCAGATGAACCTCATCAAACTGAGGGTTCTGTGCCATTTTATCCAGTGGTAACGACGCTTGACTTGATGTTTTGGCGTTTACACGGACGTAATCAACAAGGCTGGCTCAAAAAAGGTCCCAATTGGCGTAAGGAACGAACTCTTTATCGCTACGACCATTCTGAACTTGAGCAGTTCAAGCAAACTCTAGTCGGCCTGCAAAATGAGGTCAAAGAGATCTGCATCATCTTTAACAATAATTCCGCAGGCGATGCGGTCCCAAATGCTCTCGCCTTAAAGGAGCTGTTAGGGATCGATTTTGACGGATTAGGACCACCACCGCCGATCCAATTGGATCTGATCTAACTAAAAAAGATAGCCTTATTGTGGCTATCTTTTTTAGCATTTAACGTAATGTAAGTCTACGATCCCGTTATAAGTCTTTGTTTGAAGTAACTTTAAATTTTGAGATGGAGCTACTTGCTCAAAAAGCCTGATCCCATCACCTAAAATGATCGGCATGATAGACAGATAATACTCATCTATCAGATCACTTTGCAGTGCTTGCTTGACTAAATTAGTTCCACCACATAACCAGATCTTTTTACCCGCTTGTTGTTGCAAGCGTTCGATCAACTCTGGTAACGCTTCTTTTAAAAAACTTATCTCTGGTCGAGTTTTGATCTCTCGATGTGTCAGGACATAAGTTTGCATCCCAGAATATGGCCAATTATCCGGTGAAAGTTGCGTACTTACCTGTTCATAGGTCTTATATCCCATTATCACCGTATCAACATCTTGGATAAACTCACTATACACATCAGGCATCGGCTGATCAGCTACTTGACCACCCAACCAGTCGACACTACCTTCCTTATCTGCGATATATCCATCTAAACTTTGCGCGATAAATAAACTAACTTTACGCAATTCAACTTTCCTCCGTTTTTGATATAGCACTACTGCTCACACTCTGTCTAAACGTGTTTCCAAAAGCAACGCCGTATGGATAATTCTCCCCAGCTATGATGCAAAATACACATCTCCGCTGGGGTGCATTATCCATACGGCACTACCCGCTTTTGCTCACACTCTGTCTAGATATATCTTCTTTAGATCTGCTACTTGTGATTTGGTCAAGGCTAATTCATTGTGTAAATAATTTTCTAACGAGCCATATTCACGTTGCATCACTTTCATCGCAGTATCTAAATATGTCTCATCGACCGAACCTAGTGCACGCAGATTAGTCAAATAGATTTCTTGGCCCGTCTTTGGTAATTGGCGCTTGGCTAATTGCTTTTCTTGCCAAGGGGCTAAATACTTGTTTGAAGCTAAATAATCACGTTTGATCGTCGCTTCATCGACCCCTAATGCCGTCAAAAGATAGATCGCACCCATCCCTGTACGGTCCTTACCCGCTGAACAGTGGAAAAGTACAGAACGACCTTCATCACTATTTTCTAACAAGACATCAAAGAAATGCCGATACGCTTTCTTCGCACTGTCAGTCAATACGATATCATGGTAAGCTCGTAACATATTGTTGAAACCAGCTTGGGGATCGGTAAAAAATTGCTTTGCTCGCTGATCTTTAGCTGTACTCTTGGTCTCATCTTCTGGAAATACCGGGGCAAAATGGTAAGTCGCACCCGTTGGAACCTTATCTGGTGCATTTTCTTGTTCTTCCGATGAACGGAAGTCTACATCATGACGCAAACCATAATCCGCTAAAAACTTCATGTCTTTAGGCGATAAATTACCTAAAGATGCGGCACGGATCACCTTATTTGTCTTTATCTGATGTCCATCCTTAGTCTGATAGCCACCAAGATCTCTAAAATTGACTCCCTGCTCTAGTGGTAATAAAACTGGCATGCTTTCACCTTCCTAATTGTCTTTACTGCCACTATACTTTTGTTTTTGCTTTATTTCAATCTTTGTGTCTTTTTTCTCGTTCCTTGCGCAAAACTTCTAACACCCACCGCATTGAGTAACCATAACGCCGCGCTAACTCACTTGCATTTTCACCGTTGTACTCAGCTACGATCTTTTGCGCCACTTTTTTAGGATCATAGAGTCGCATCGGAAACGTATATGATAGCCCCCGGTAAGTTTCATGAAGCTTATAAGCATTCTCCAACCCGATCAGGTCAGCTAACTCCTGATAAAATTCATTTAATAATTCTTTATCTACTTCATCTGTCATTTTGTTATCCTCACTTTATTTTTCCTTGCAGATCACAAGGTAGTTTTCATTTGACATCCTCTATTATCTAGAGTTATATAGACATATATTGTCATTTAAAAAAAGAAGGTGTTTTTATGTCATCTAGCGCAACTCGTTTACTAGATATCTATCACAAATTGCTCAATGGTGCCTCGATCACCAAAGAAGAATTTGCCAAAAAATATGAAGTCGATCCCCGCACGATCCAACGTGACTTAGCGGACATCCGACTCTTCTTAGAAGAATACCGCCCTGATGCTAAACTAAAATACAATCACAATACTAAAAGCCATCATCTAGCGGGGCAAAATAATACATTGGGCAAAGCTGAGACCTTGGCATTATGTAAGATCCTCCTTGCCAGTCGTGCTTTTACGAAAAAAGAAACTGATCACCTTTTAGGAGCTCTAAACGATAACTTAACACTAGCTGAACAAAAAGAATTGAACTGGATCATCAAAAATGAACAGAGCAATTACGTCGAACTCCAACATACCAAAGCACTACTTCAGATATTGTGGGAATTTTCCAACTATATCGTTAAACATCGGCTCTTAAATATTGTATATACTAGACAAGACAAAAAACAAGTAACACATACTATTTTGCCAAAAGCGATAATTTTTTCAGATTATTACTTTTACGTTGTTTCATACAGCCAAGATGCCGAGAAAGATCTCTTTTTCCGTCTAGATCGGATCATTGACTACACACCGCTCGAGAAAAAAGTGGGACACTCACAAAATTTACGCTATGAAGATGGAAAATTGCGTCAAAACATCCAATTCATGACCCCAGGCGATCTGATCACGATCACCTTTGAATTCTCTGGAACAATCGAAGCAGCCTTAGATCGTTTTCCTAACTCCAAAGTCATTAAAAAATCAGCAGATGCTGTTGTGATCGAAGCAAAAACGATCGATCAAGGTGCAATGATGTGGCTTTTAAGTCAAGGAAAGCGAGTCAAGGTCCTAAGCCCTGAAAATTTTAAAGCTAAAATGGAACAAGAGATCAAAGAGATGCTACAAAATTATACTACTTAACAAAAAGAGCCTGGATATCTAGGCTCTTTTTTGCTCACTGAATTTGAAATAGACTTGCGCCAACAATTCGGCTAAGAAAAAGCCCATCGCTAAAGCTCCAGCGATCATCCCTGCTTCTACTAAAAAGCGTAATGCCAATTCATCATTTTTAAAGGCAAAATAGTAGACCGCACGATAAGCTTGACCCCCGGGAACTAGTGGCACTAAGCTCGGGACATTGAACAAGATCATCGGCTTTTGCTCGATACGTGCTGCGATCACCGAACAGATCCCGATCACGACCGCCGCAACTAGATTAGCTAAGACCATCCCAGTATGACCAAGGTATAAGAATTTATATGTCATCCAGCCCAAAACTCCGATCAAGCCGCAAACGTTCAAAGCTGAACGCGGAATATTCAAGGTGACCGCAAAGCCGACCGTAGCTAGATAACTGAAAATGACGTGAATCCCGATCGTTGTTAGATCCATCTTAATTTTCCTTTCTAAAAGAAGCGTAAAACACAAGCGATGCCCATCCCGATCGCAACAGCGGTCAACAAGGCCTCAGTCGCTCGGGCGATCCCACTTAGGATATGCCCTGCTAATAGATCACGTACCGCGTTAGTCAACGGAACTCCTGGAACTAGAGGCATGACACTTCCGATGATCACGATACTATAATTTTTAGCCAAGCCATATTTGACACTCAAAACAGCCAAGGCTCCGATCGCTAAAGCAGCCACAAATTCACTAGCAAATTTAACTTTAAAACGCGTGTTGACTACATAGAACAAATAATAACCTAAAGCACTGATCGCAAATGTTGGCAAAAAATCTTGCCACGAACCGTTGTACATGATCTCCAAGGTCGCACCAACAATGCCAGCGGCTAACACCAACCACCGCAACTTAAAATCAGGAGTCGTCTGATCAAGTGTCATCAGATAATCATAGACTTCTTTTAAAGTTTTTCTCTTAGCTTGATAAGCCCGTGAGATATCATTGACACGGGCGATCCGCTCGAGATCGATCCGACGTTTTTCGATCGCAATGACCTGTGCATTAGCACCCTTGATCGACATCATGATCCCCGTCGTCGTTTCAAAGATATCGGGTTCAATTACACCTGAATTCTTAGCGATCCGCTTTAAAGTATCATCGATCCGTGCCATATCAGCTCCATTTTCGATCATGATCTTCCCCGCTAACAGCGTCGTTTCGATAATTAGATCCTTATCTTCCATGATTTCCCCCTAGTTTACTTAATTGCATTATATAGCTATCATTTTAACATTTTAGTTCTAAAAATTACGATCATTTACTACCTCAATTCGTTATAAACTCCTAAAAAAATTAACATCGCATTACACAAAATGTAATTTTTTATTAAAAATATCTATATTTCACTAAGAATTTATGCTATATTTAGCTTAATCTAAAAAAGGGAAGTGACTTGCATGGGACACAATTACGAAGAAACGCGCCGTTATAAATTATATAAAGCTAAGAAAAGATGGGTAAGTGCTGCGATCATTACCGCTTCTGGAGCGCTCTTATTCTTAGGGGCACCGCACGCCTTAGCCGACGAAGCAGTTACAACTGAAGTAACTACCGTAGCTAAAAGTGGGCAACAACTCCAAGTAACGACCCAAACACAGCAGCCTGAAGCTGAGCAAAACACACAGACAACAGATGCTGTGACAACAACTGATGCCACACAGGCACCGGCCAATGAAACACCAGCTCCAACGACTCAAGCCGATCACGAGAAGGGAAATGTGGCTGGTGCTTGGGAGCAAGGTTATCGCGGTCAAGGAATGGTCGTAGCTGTTATTGACTCTGGTGCTGATACGACTCATAAAGATTTTCAACAAGCACCGACAGACCCTAAACTTTCACAAGCCGATGCAAAAACCAAGATCAATGAGCTCGGCTATGGTAGTTATGCGTCTGAAAAATTCCCGTTCGTCTATAACTACGCTTCAAAAAGCAATGACTGGATCAAAGATGATGGCCCAGGCGCTTCTCAACACGGACAACACGTGGCTGGGATCATCGGAGCTAATGGTCGTCCAAACGGGGATGAAAAATATGCCGTTGGAGTCGCACCTGAAAGTCAAATTTTAGCTTTACGGGTCTTTAACGATCAATTTGCCGACGAAAATACTGATGATATCGCTCAAGCTATTTACGATGCTGTCAATTTAGGTGCTAATGTCATCCAAATGTCGCTAGGCCAAGGTGTCGCTGCCTCAGATCTAAATGATGTCGAACAAAAAGCGGTCCAATATGCTATCGACCACGGTGTTTTTGTTTCGATCTCGGCTTCAAATAACGGACATGCTGGCAGTATCGAAACTCCAGATGCTCATTACTCACCAGGTGGAGCAAACGGATCTTTTGAACCATTTTCAAGTAGTACGGTCGCTAATCCTGGAGCTTCGCGCAATGCTTTGACGGTTGCCGCCGCAAACTCTGGACAAGGTACTAGTGCTAATATGGCTAACTTTTCTTCTTGGGGGCCAATGCAAGATTTCACTTTAAAACCAGACATCTCCGCGCCTGGAGTCCAGATCGTCTCGACAGGAAATGACAATGGTTATAAAACCATGAGTGGGACTTCGATGGCCGGTCCATTTGCTGCAGGCTCAGCTGCATTAGTTATGCAAAAATTACAAAAGGAAACATCACTCAAAAATGCTGAACTTGTCCAAGCTACTAAAGCTTTATTGATGAACACCTCACAGCCATTATTAGATGCAATATCAGGTGTGGTGGTCTCACCACGACGCCAAGGTGCCGGACAGATCAATGTTGGTGCTGCTGTTTCATCCCCCGTTTATATCACAGCTGATGATGGGACAAGTTCACTTTCCTTGCGCCAGATCAAGACAAGCACGAAATTCAACTTGACTTTTACCAACTTGAGCAACACCGATCAGACCTATACTTTCGATGACCTTGGGGGTGGTTTCACCGAAAAACGCGATGACTTTACTGGTTATTATTATGAAGAACAATTGACTGGCGCACGCGTAAATGGTGCTAACAAAGTCGTAGTCAAAGCTGGACAAAAATTGACAGTTCCGTACACCTTAGACCTAACTGGACTTACACCTGATCAATTAGTTGAAGGCTGGCTCCGCTTCACTGGTGATAACGGGCAAAGCACCTTAGTCGTACCTTTCCTTGGATACTTTGGGGATATGACTAATGAAGATGTTTTAGACAAAAAAGCTAATGATGCCACAAACGTTTATGGTGGTAACTACTTTGTCAACGAACACAATTACCCACGTGGGATCGCCGATGAAGAATCGTTGAAGAAATTAGTCAACTTAGACGGTGATTACAACTGGCAACAAGTGGCTAAACTCTATCAAGATGGAAAAGTTGCCTTCTCACCAAACAATGACAATAAGAGTGATCTTTTAAAACCAGTTGCCTTTGTCAAACAAAACTTACAAGATCTAAAAGTTGTCGTTTTTGACCAAAATGGTAAAGTTGTCCGAGTCGTTGCCGATGAAAAAGGCTTGGATAAGTCATTTTACCAATCCGATCGTAACCAAGATGTGAGTTTATCAGTTTCCATGCGAAATGATCCAAATACCTTTGATTGGGACGGAATGGTCTATAATGACAAGACTGGCGAATTTGAAGTCGCTTCTGACGGGCAATATACTTACCGCTTTGTTGCCACACTCTATAACGATGGACAAAAGAAAGTCCAAACGGCTGATTATCCAGTCATCATCGATACAACAGCTCCAACGATCAGCAACTATAAGTTAACGCTCAACACTACTTTAGATAAACCAAGTGGTCAGCTGAGCTTTGATTTTTCCGATACTGGGGCGGGATTTACTGACTATTCCTATGCTGTAGTTCAGATCAATGGTCAGCTCTTTGGACACAAACTAAATGAAGGTGCTTCAAAATTCACCGATGATGCGAAGTTAAGTGGAACTGCCAACTTCGAATTGAGCCCAGAAGAACTAGCCGCCTTTACCGCAGCTCAAAACCAAGTCACAGTAATGGTCACTGATACTGCCGATAACGTAGGCATCCTTACTAGCGAAGTTGCAGGTGTGGCGACCACTTCCCAAACGATCAATGTTTGGAATGCCGTTGATGGACTAAGTTTTGATAAAGATAGCAAATTCTATGATGCTAAAACTAATACCTATACTCTAGTTGGTGGGACGACCCAACCATTCTATTACAATGGTCAGTTAGTTGAACCAAAAGCTGATTCAACTTACAGCTTAAATGTCAACGCCGACGTTGCAAAAGTCGTCTTCACTTCTGATCAAGCTGGCAAAGATGTCCTACTGACACTAAACACGGCAACGCCAAAAGCCGCCTTTGCTTGGCAAAAAGCACACACGAATAAACAAAATTTTGGGATCGACTTAGACACCGTCACAACTAATGATCCAGAACACGTCTTTGTCTATGCTGCTGTAACAGCCGGTAATGGGGTCAAAGCCTTTGCACGCGACTACTTCACCGGAGATGTCTATGAGGCAAGTGTCAAAGATGGCTTAGCAACTTTTGAAGTCAAAGTCAAAAATGCAAGTCAGCGGACTGTCTTATTAGGTTGGACCGAAGTAACTGGACCGACCTTTAATGTGGTCCAAACCACAGCTTCTAATAAAGCTTATCTTGGAATCGATGCACGTCCAAGTAACCAACCACAGCGTTATAACTTCGCCAATGTAGCTGAATTACAAACTGATCTAGTCCAAGAAAATGCTGATCCAACTACTTTAGGTGCTCCAAGTGCTTTACCAGGACATGCTTTGAGCGATCTAACGACACGAAGCGAACCTAACCCAGAGATCAGTTTTGACTACCTTGAAGATAATAACTACAATTGGATCGGAGCACAAGCGATCACTGATGGGGTTTATGATCCTAAGAGCCAAACTTTCCATGTAACTGGACAAGTTAGCCCAGATGTAGTGCAATTGATCATGTTAGGCAATAGCGCTAATGAGCAAGATCCACAAAATCACGTTTCATTCAACGAAGATGGGACCTTTGCTTTTGAATTCTATATCAAACCGACACAACAACGTCCACTTGCCTATATTTACACCACAAAAGATGGTCAAAAGACGCGTGGAACAGTTCAAGTCATCTTGGATACAGTCTTGCCAACACTGGAATTCGAAAATGTCTCTTGCTACGACTTTGATGGTGAAAATTATTACGTTTACACTAACGAACCGACCTTCACTATCAAGGGAACAGCTCACGATAATCTTGACGGTTACCGTTTCTTCTTTAACGGAGATAACGAGTTCCGTGAATTCCACCATTCAGGTATCAACCACGGGGGCAATCCATACGCTCCTTACGGCTTTGAAAGAAGCTTTACCTTAAATGATGAAAATGGTGAGACAAAACACGTCTATACTTTAGATATACTCGATGTGACTGGTAATCACACGACCCGGAAGTTCTATGTCTACTACCAGCCTAAGACAAACGTTACAGTGTCCTTAGATGTTGACCGAAACTATCTTGATGCATTCGTCGCACAGTATCCAGAGACGACTCTTTTGTTCTTTGATCCAGAAACGCAAAGCTTCAAAGAGATCGATCCAAAAAGATCCCATCCGGATGGATCCTATAGCTTAGTTAATAAATACGGCAATGTGGTAGCTTTGATGAACGTCTATACACCTGAATCTGAAAAAGAATTAGAAGAAAATAAAGAAGAAATAGTAGAAGATAAAAAACATCATCAACACGATCAAAATGATCAAGATACTAAAGAAGATCAAGAAAAAGAAACACAAGATACTGGTGGGCTTGGTGAGGATCACATTACCAGTCCTGGCACAGACCAAAAACCAGTTACTCCTGTACTCCAAGATAATACCGAGACTCCCTTTACACCAGCAACTACTGACCTACCACAAACAGGTGAAGCAAAACATCAAGCTTCGATTTTAGGTCTCTTAGCACTAGGTTTAGCTAGTCTCTTTACTCTAGTTGGTTTTGATCGTAAAAAAGAAACTAAATAACCACTAATAACACAAAAATGCCACTCAGGATAGCTACTATCCTTGAGTGGCATTTTTGTGTGACGTCTAAATATAGATCGGATCAATGTTTAAACAATCCCTTACTTGCTTTGCTGTCATCTTTATCTGCTTTCTTCTGGAAACCAAATACCGATCTCTCTTTCAGCTTCACTTGGACTATCCGAAGTATGGATCACATTACGTAAATTACCATCGGGCCACTCACGCCCAAAGTCTCCACGTACTGTTCCCCAATCAGCTTGCCCAGGATTAGTTGCTCCTGCCATACGATGAATAATAGGAACAACATTTGTCCCAGTCACGATGATCCCAACGATCGGGCCTTCTTGCATATACGAAACTAATTCTGGGAAAAATGGTGCATTGACCTTATCTTCATAGTGTGCTTCAAGTTGCTCCTTGGTCGCTTGGATCACTTTCAAAGCTGTGATATGGTAGCCTTTATGTTCGATACGTGTGATGATATCGCCAATGTGTTGGCCTTTAACGCCATCTGGTTTAACTAACACTAAAGTTCGTTGTTCTGTCATTTTATCACTCCTGTCCACAAATAGAATAACACTTATCGTCCTTGATTAATACTTTAATGTTTTTAACAAAAAAAGACGCCTAAACAGCGTCTTTACGGTCATTGTTGAATTATCTGAGTCGTCATGATCGCTAATTGATTTTGGGCATTTGTGTTCGCATTGTCCTTCAATAATTCCGGCAAGATCATCTTCAAGAAATATTGCACACTTGCCATATCATTGAACTTCATGATCGCCTTTAAACTTGAGCGATAAATATCCATGTAAACCGGTTCTGGATTTCCCTTTTGGATCTCACCAAAGGATTCATACATCAAGTCGATCTTATCTGCGACCGACAAGATCTTTCCTTCTAAAGTATTGTCCTTACCTTCTGCAAATCTACGCTCATAGGCTGCGCGAAATTCGACTGGGATCTCAGTTTGGATAAAGTTTTCTGTCAATGACTCATCAACTTTGGCTAACATCGTCCGTAACTCATTGGTCGCATACTTGACGGGTGTTTTGATATCACCGATAAAACGTTCCGTGTAATCGTGATTAAGAGCCTTCTCATACAGCGAGCGCCAATCGACCTCATTACCCGCTTGTTCTTCGATATCACCTAACATTTGCGCAGCTTGCGTCACCTTAAATGAGTGGGCCGCCACATTGTGTTCTTCAAATTTGAAATAACCTGGGGCCCGATTGATCATCTCAAGATCACTCAAACTCTTTAAATATTCATGCATGCCCATGAAAAACACCTCCGTATATATTTCATACTAGGATACACCGCATACAACTTTTTTGCAAACATCTTATTCTTTTAGCTTATAATGATTGACTGTATAAGAAAAGTCACTCTTCAACTCGTTTCACCGAATAAAGCGTTGACAGCCTTTATAGAAAGCGTTATCATTATTTATGTAATTAAGCGTGTTACTGATTTTATCAGGCATTAGCTGTTGTTATAGGTCAGATGAGGGCTAGTGGCTCTTTTGTCCTATTACAACAGCTTTTTGTTTTACAAGGAGGTGAAGTAGTGCGTTTTCTAAAAAGCTACAACAATAGCGTTGCTTTGGTGGAAAACGAGCAGGGAAAAGAAGAGATCGTCATTGGCAAGGGGATCGGCTTTGGGCTCAAAAAAGGCGATCAGATCGACCAAGAAAAGATCGAACGGCGCTTTATCACAGCAGAAGATCAAGAATCGATCATGCAACTAAAAGATATCAGCGCTAAGACTTTAGAACTTACGACCAAAGTCATCAAACTCTTCAGCGAAATGGGTTTTAAGGCATTTCGACTCTCAGTTGCTTGGGCTAGGATCTTTCCGACTGGTTTAGAAGAACCCCCTAATGAAAAAGGCCTTGCATTTTACGATAAGGTATTTGCGACCTGTAAAAAATACAATATCGAACCAATCGTAACGATCTCACACTATGAGATGCCACTTAAACTTACCCTCAAATACAATGGTTGGGCTAGTCGTGAAGTGATCGAGCATTTTACCCGCTACACAAAAGTTTTATTTGAACGCTACCGTGGGATCGTCAAATATTGGATGACGTTCAATGAGATCAATGCTGCTTCGATGGGATTTGTTGGCACAGGTGCGATCGATGCTGAGTTAAGTGAAAAAGAAACGCTCAATTTACGCTATCAAGCCTTGCATCACCAATTCATCGCTAGTGCACTAGCAGTCAAGCAACTCCATAAGCTCGACTCTAACGCCAAGATCGGTTGTATGCTAGCACGGATGCAAACCTATCCAGCTACCCCTGATCCTGCCGATGTCCGTGTAGCTCAGGCAAATGATCAATTCAATCTATTCTTTACCGATGTCCAAGTACGGGGTCAATATCCAAACTTCATGAATCGCTTCTTTAAAGAACATGAGATCACTTTGAACTTTGCGCCAGAAGACACTGCTATCTTAGCTGAAGGGAAAGTCGATTATCTAAGCTTTAGCTACTATATGTCAACGATCAGCTCTGCCAAAGATACGACTGATCAAGCTTTAGGGAATTTCTCCCTCGGACGACCTAATCCTTATCTTGAGACAAGTGATTGGGGTTGGCAGATCGATCCGATCGGGCTTCGGATCGCCTTGAACGAAATGTGGGATCGTTATCAAGTACCACTTTTCATCGTGGAAAATAGGCTGGGTGCTCTCGATGAGCTCACTTCCGATGGTAAGATCCATGACGACTATCGGATCGATTATCTACGCAAACATATCGAGCAGATGAAGTTGGCGATCGGTGACGGGGTCAAATTAATGGGATATACGACTTGGGGCCCGATCGATCTGATCAGTGCTTCAACTTCAGAAATGTCTAAGCGTTATGGTTTCATCTATGTCGATCAAGATGATGAGGGAAATGGTACCCTAAAACGGATCCGCAAAGATTCCTTCTATTGGTATCAACAAGTGATCGCATCAAATGGCGAAAAACTATAACAGTGCGCAAGAATGCGCCTAACTCCGTAAAAATAACGGTGGCCAAACTTTGAGGCGGTTTTGTCTTCGGAGTTTGGTCGTTGTTATTTTCTAGGAGTTGCATTCTGGAGCACGACTACAATAACAGTGCGTAAGAAATCGGGTGAGCCGTACGGATAGCCTAGAATAGGCGTTGATGCGGGTTTTGCATCATTGTCTATTCGTAGCTATACGCTAGGCTCAGATTTCTGGAGCACGACTACAACACAGTGCGTAAGAAATCGGGTGAGCCGTACGGATAGCCTAGAATAGGCGTTGATGCGGGTTTTGCATCATGTGCAAGGCATTGTTATCTGCTAGACATTGCAATTCAGAGCACGACTACAATAACAGTGCAAAAAATCGGGTAGTGCCTTAGCATATAGCTACGACACACCCGATTTCTTTTGTGTACTTTTTTATCTCAATTTACCGAAACGATCTCGTAAATGGAATTATCGATCACTGTTTTTCCGTTTTGTTCGTATGCTCCCTCACCCTTGTGGATAAGTCTAACGGTCACCGTACGTCCCCGATAAGTAACTTGTTGGTCACCCCAAGTTGCTTCACGATAAAAATCTTCAGGTGAAACATTTTGATCACATATTCCTGCTTGTACTGCTAAATGGTAATAAAAATCCATCCCATCGATTATAGTCTGTCCAACAACATCATCATTCGCTGTCGAGACTTGACTTGATGTAGTCGCTGGTTGCTCTTTTGTTACACCCTTTGTCACTGGGGCATGTGAAGCCGCTGCTCGACTGCTTGGTGTTTCACTGACTTTTCTTTTGCTAGAACTAACGCTAGAGCTACTAGTCTGCTTGTTAGTTGTTTGACTAGTTTTATGGCTACTACTAGCTTCTTGTTTGACCTTAGTTTGGGGCAAACACCCGGTCATTAGGGGTAACAGACAAACAAACACGCCCAAAACACGTAAATGTTTTTTCATGTTATCACCTCATGGCTCTCCAAAATTATTGTAACAGGGTATTGTATAGATCCAGACCTAACTTATTCATAGCAGATTGTTCTTCATTGTTATCGCCATTTTGGGTCAAGACAACGACAACAAAGGCACCTTTTTCATTTTCAATGATCGCTGCATCATTTAAGATCCCGTAATTTTGCATGATCCCGGTCTTGTTGTAGACTTTAGCACCAGTTGGTAGGTCCCGAACTAATTTATCATGATCGCGATTCTTATTTAAAATATCCAAGAATTCAGCACTGTCACTCTTACTGATCAATTTGTGGTTATAAACTTTCTTCAACAATTCACCCACATCGGCAGCTGATGTGATATTGTCTCGGCCTGCTTCAAGTGACTTAGTATCCATCATCTTACGTTGCAGCTTAGTATCTTGTGCACCCATCTTTTCGATCTGTGCATTGACTTTATCGATCCCACCTAACGCATCGATCATGATATTAGCCGCTGTATTGTCACTTTCATCGATCATATAAGCTAATAATTCACGGTAAGTAAAGGTCTTACCCGCCGGCATGTTTTGGATCACACCAGTCCCACCAACTTTATCAGCATTAGAAAGTGTATACGTATCATCTAAATTGATCGTACCGATCTTTTGTTGAGCATAGGCAGCTGCTAAAATAAAGAGCTTGATCACCGAAGCTGCACTTTGGGTCTGATTGTTCAATAAATAACTCGTATCTTCGTTCATCGGTGCCACATATACTGTTTTATCACCAGCGATCCCGCCGATATCACTAGCTACAAGTTCTTTGACTTTAGCTTCATCAAAGTTGGACTTTGAACTTTGAGTTTCACTACTGCTAGAAGCCACACTACTGCTCTCTTTTACAGGCGAACTTTTAGCCTTACTACTACTTTTAGCTACAGAAGTCGGTTCATTAGCTGGTTTATTGAGTGTATTATAAGCAAAATATCCGCCAACACCTAAAACAAGTAGCCCTGCGACTACACCAATGATGATCCCGGCTAGATTACTTTTGCGTTGGGGAACACCCGCATATGGCCCTTGAGTCCGCGAATAAGTCGGTTCTGGCACTGGTTGTTTTGAGGCAGTGCCCGCAAATGGAGCACCACATTGATCACAAAAATCATTTTTGATATCATTTGGAGTCCCACAAGTTTGACAGAGCTTTTCTGGCTTAGGACCTGGTACTTGAGCAGTTGGATCTGGCAAAGTTTCACCACAACTTTGGCAAAATTTTGAGCCAGCTGGATTAGTCGAATTACATTTTGGACACTTCACGTCTTAACATCCCTTCATTATCTCTAGTTCTTGGTAATATTCTAACTAAAATTGGTTATTTTTAATAGGTATCTTATCCTTGAAATTTTCCTTAGTTTTTTCACTTATTTTAGCTACAAAATTGCTTTTCTTTGTATAAGTGGAAAATTAGCGTTATCCTTGAAGTAACGTGAGGTTGCTGACTTCACGATTCCAAGGGGGCATTAATTATGAGTGAAAAATTTAGTTCACATTATGATATTGTTGGTAGTTTTTTACGACCAAGTAAATTAAAACATGCTAAAGAAGATTTAGCAAACGGTAAGATCGATCAAGCCAATTACGATGAGATCTTGAAAAAAGAGATCAAACGTGTTGTTGAAAAACAAGCTAAACTTGGCTTAAAGGATGCAACCGATGGTGAATTTGGTCGTAGTTGGTGGCATTTAGATTTTCTTTGGGGTTTCAAGGGTGTCAAACGCTATGATTATCGCCAAAGTTATAAGTTCCACGGTGAAAAGACCCGAACTGACAATGTTGAATTAGAGGGCCGTATCGAATATGATCCCGACCATCCCTTCTTTGAGCAATTCAAGTATCTAAAAAGCATCGTTCCTGAAGGTGTTGTTGCTAAACAAACGATCCCTTCACCGACACTTTTCTTTAGAGATGATCGCAGTAAAAATTACAAACTCTTCTATGCTAATTGGGAAGAATTTCTCAAGGGCTTAGCTTGCGCTTATAGTGAAACGATCAAGCATTTCTATGACCTAGGTTGTCGTTACCTACAATTAGATGATACGACTTGGGCCTTTTTGATCAGCAAATTAAATGAAACAACGGGGGAAGAACGCAACAAATATTTAGCTTTAGCCAAAGATAGTGTCTTTGTCATCAATAAGATGCTCGAAAAAGTCCCAGCCGATATGACGATCGCGTCCCATATTTGTCGTGGCAATTTCAAATCGACTTACCTATTCAGTGGCAGCTATGACGTGATCGCACCATACTTAAGTCTTTTGAACTATGATGAATTGTTCTTAGAGTACGATAATGAACGTTCTGGCAATTTTGATGCCTTAAAGCGGATCTGGAACGATCGAAAAGACGTCAAGATCATTTTAGGCTTAGTGACATCAAAATTCCCAGACTTAGAAGATCCAGCTAAATTAAAGGCTAGAGTAGCCCAAGCAGCCAAGCTAGTACCCTTAGAAAATCTTGGGATCTCAACTCAATGTGGTTTTGCCTCAACAGAAGAGGGTAATGAATTGACCGAAGATGAACAATGGGCCAAGGTCAAATTAGTAGTCGAAACAGGTAAAGAGATCTGGTAGAGTATAAAACAGCTACTATTAAAAGAACCCGCTCAAGATGCGTTCTTGCATCATGAGCGGGTTCTTGTTTTCTTATCAAAAAGAGCATTATTTTTGATAAACACTTTGACCATCAACATAAGTTTCTTTGAGTTCTAAAGTTGGACTGACTACCAAGAAATCAGCATCACGTCCGTTTTGAATACTACCACAGACATCAGCGATCCCGGCACTCTTAGCTGGGATCTCACTTGCCATTTCAAATGCTTCTGAAATACTACATAAGCCCCAATCGACAAGGTTTTTGACCGCAGTAAACAGTTCTAAGATACTGCCAGCTAAACTGCCACCATCTTTTAGACGTACGGCCCCATCTTTGACCTCGACCAAAAATTCACCTAACGTATACTCATTTTCAGGCATCCCGCCAGCTTGCATACAATCAGTCACCAAAACGGTCTTTTCTTGTTTAGCCTTGAGCAACGCTGAGATCGCCCCTAGATGAACATGATGCCCATCACAGATCAACTCGGTGTAAGCATCGCTAGCAAAAGCAGCTCCGACCATTCCAGGTGCCCGATGATTTAGACCACTCATCCCATTATATGTGTGAACAAAGATGTCAGCACCAGCATCAACAGCTGCCATCGCTTCTTTATAGGTAGCGTTACTATGGCCTAGACAAACCTTGACACCACTTTTAACAGCTTGTTTGGTAAATTCGATCGCACCAGGACGTTCGGGGGCAAGGGCGATCTTTTTGATCATCCCTTTTGCGTAAGCTTGCAGGTGTTTGAGTTCAGCAAGATCTGCATCACGCATATAAGCTGGATTTTGTGCTCCTTTATGCTCTGGAGTAAAATAAGGCCCCTCAAGATATATCCCTTGGATCTTAGCCCCTGCTATTTCATGGGCTTTTTCACCTAACAACTGACAAACCTGGGCTAACTTTTGCGGTGGGGCGGTCAAAGTCGTCGGTAGATAGGAAGTTACCCCACACGAAAGCAATCCCTGTGAGATCTCAGCTAAGCCAGCAAGCTCAGCATCCATCACATCATGTCCAGCATAACCGTGAATGTGCGTATCAACTAAACCAGGGGCAATGATCGCATCTTTTTTATCGATGATCGTTGCAAAAGAAAGATCAGTCTCTGACGGTATATAGCGTCCAAATTTACCATCCTTGATCTCTAGGTAGCCCCCGGTTTTTACCCCACTTTTAGTTAAAAATGTCTGTGCTTTCACATAATAATGCATGTCATTTCGCCTTCTTTATTCAAATTCGTGGATCAAAACACCTTTAACGACACGATTAACGGTCCCGCTTGGTGATGGAGTATCAGGTGTGTTACCGATCTTAAGCGAAGTCAATAAAGCGATCACTTGAGCCACCATAATATCGGGCAAGGCTAAATAGCCTTCTGGTAAGATCTCACTTGGTGGATAATCGAAACGTTGACCAGTAAATTCATGGCCACTCACTTGTCCGATACTTACCGTCTGCAAAGCGATCTGATCTGCGTAAACTTCTTCTAATACATCAAGATCATATTTGCGGGTATACGGATCATTAGCTACAAAATCCAACACTAAAGTATTCGCATTGATAAAGGATTTTGGCCCATGTCTAAAGCCCATCGAAGAATCAAAGACTGTTGCGATCTGGCCATGAGTCAATTCCAAGATCTTTAATTGAGCTTCACGAGCTAGTCCACTCAACGAGCCTGATCCCAGATAAACGATCCGATCAAAATCAAGTTCAACTAAAGCAGCTAACCGGTCTTCTTGTTGGATCACATACTCGCCTAATTTAGTCGCAGTTTTAACATAATCGATCTTTTTAGCTTGGTCAGTCTGATCAAAGAACAAGAGCCCTGCTAATAGCATACACGTAAATGAGCCAGTCATCGCAAAACCTTTATCGTTAGAAAGCTTTGGCATCAAAACAACTAAACTGTTAGCATCAGCCTTTCCTGTAACTGCCAAAGCTCCTTCAACGGCACAGGTGATCACCAAGTGCTTGCCCTGTTTGACAACTTTATTTGCCAGTTTCACAGTTGCCTTACTTTCAGGGCTATTACCACTACGAGCAAAGGAAACGAGCAAGGTCGGTTCATCAGCTAAAAGATAATCTTTTGGTGCTGCCACGATATCTGTCGTCCCCAAACTCACAAACTCAAAGCGTTTCGTGTCACCTGTTCGGCGTAGGTAAGGAACTAAGGTGTCTCCCACATATTGTGAAGTCCCAGCTCCAGTAAAGATCACGCGGATCTTTTGGTTTTCTTTTAGCTCAAAGCTAGCTAACAAGTCAGCTAATTTAGCTTGATGTTGTTGACAGATCGCTAGTGTCTCTAACCAAAGTTTTGGTTCTTGCTGGATCTCACGGGTCGTAATAACGGCTCCTAATTTTTCCAAGTTCGCGTTACTTTGTTCAAACAATCTGATCACCTCTTAACTATTTGCATCGATCAAGCCGTGGAGCGCTTCATTGACATCAGTTACACCATTGCGCGCTTCAGCAACAAGATCAGCCTTTGAACCTAACATTTCCGCGTTCAAATACCCGATCACCATCGCCATGTTCATCCCAGCATAAAGACGATAATTAGCTCCAGCCATGATCTGTTTGGCGATCACATTGCACGGCGTTCCGCCATATAGATCGGCTAACACGACAAAATCATCTAGCTTAGCAACAACTTTTTCAAATTTGGCTAAAAATTCTGATTGGCCTTCATTAGGCAATAGCGATACTGTGTAAATATCATCTTGTGGTCCCATGATCATTTCAACACTTTTCTTCAATTCAACACACATATCTCCGTGACTGATCAATACTAATGATTTCATGAGTTTCATTTCCTTTCCTATGGTAAACGAACCACAATGAAGCTATTTCACCATGGTCCGTTAAGAGTCTATTTTGAAATAACACCTAAAGCTGATAATGCGATCGAAACAAAGAGTACGATGAAGATCGCTTTGGTCGAAGTCATATTTTTCTTACCAAGTAACCAGTAAACAGCTAAAACGATAACTGCTGGTAATAATCTAGGTAATAACATATCCAAGTTATTTTGGAAATCGATCTTAACATCCCCGATCATCGGTGTCCAAGCAAGTTTAACGTTGATCATTGTAGCTACCAACGCTCCGACCATGAAGACCCCGAGCTGGGTCGCAGCATCGGTCAAAGCGGTCAAACGGTGTTGCATCGTTGTTACCAAAGTGGTTCCTTCTTTGTAGGCAAATTTCAATTGGCTCCAACGAAAGATCATGATCGCTACGCAGGCCAAGACCCAGATCAAAACCCCAAGCGGATTGCCTTTGACCGCCATATCAGCGGCGATCGCACCAAAGATCGCAGGGATCAAAGCGCCAAAGATCGCATCCCCGATCGCAGCAAACGGTCCCATCAGACCAGCTTTCAAACCGTTGACTGTTTCAGCTGATTTTGCCCCTTCTTCTTCTTCCAACGCTAAGTCGATCCCTGTAACGATCGTATTGAAAAAGTTTGATGTGTTGAAGAATTGGGTGTGTAATTTCATCATCTTCTTTAACTCAGGTGTCCCGTCACCATACATCTTGCGCAATTGTGGCAAGATCGTATACAGATAACCAGACGCTTGCATTCGTTCGTAATTCCAGCCTAACTGGAAACCAAAGAGACTGCGCCTGTTGATCTGCTTGAAGTCGGCATCGGTCAATTTGTAACCTGTTGTTTTTGGTTTATTAGAGTTCGTCATCTTCAATTTCCCCCTCACTGTTATTATTTACCTGTGGTTGTTGCGGTGTTTTTGGTGCATCCGCATTACTGTGTTTGTAAGAGATATAGGCTAAAGCTAGACCGATCAAAGCGATCGCTAACATTGGCATACTGTTGAAGTTAGCTACTAGAGTCTTATCTAAACCAGCAACACTTGTTCCGAGCAATTGGATATTGCCAAAAAGCGTTGTCATAAGTGCGGTGATCACAAAGCCCAAGATCAAATAAGCAAAGTGTTTCTTAACTGGTAAGTAGCGAAGTAAGATCGCAAAACCGACAGCCGGTAAGACTGCCCCAGCAACTGAGAGTCCGTCACCTAACCATTTGAGATCGCCATTCAAGTAGCCAACAACTTTGGAAACTAAGCCACCACCAAAAGCTAAAGCTAAGAACACTGGTAACATCCGTGAAAGTGACCATGAGAGCGCACCCATCAAGAAGTGACGTTCGATCTTCTTATATTCGAAGTTTTCTACATCTTTATCGATCTTGTGTGCAAAATACGTATTGGCAAAGCGCCCCAAGATATCAGTTTGGATCATCAAAGCTGCCACCGGCACTGCGATCGCTGCCATCGCTTGTTTAGGATCCATCCCGACCGAGACAGCAAATGCGGTCGCCAAGATCGTACCCGAGTTAGCATCAATTCTGGAAGCGCCGCCAAAAGTTCCGACCCCTAGGATCGTCAGCTGCATCATCCCACCAATATACAAACCAGTCTTTAGATCTCCCATTACAAGACCAGAGATCAAGCCTGCAAAAACAGCTGAACCAGCCGAGGAATTGATCTGCAATTCATCTAAGATCTGGTATCCGGCATACAACGTAAGTAGTAAAATCTGCCACCATGCAATTGTCATTTAGGCTCACCCTTTCTTATTTAATAGCTCCATAAAATCTTCCGCCGAATCAGCGGGTACCATTTGATGGATCAAATGGACCCCATGTTTGTTCAATTCTTTGAATTCGGCAACATCTTGCTCATCAACATTCACTGAGCGTGTGATCGAGATCGTCGTATCCGACTGTGACATGTTACCCACATTGATCTCTTCAAGTGGGACTCCGGCTTCAACTAATTTCAATAAATAATGCGGTTTTTTAGCCACGATCAACAAGCGTTGTGAGTCATAACGACCTGCTAAGATATTTTCGGCTGCCCGCGCGTACGGGAGAACACTTAGCTTAACTCCTGCTGGCGTTGCAAGTTTAAGTCCACTTTTTTCGATCGCACTTTGTGAAACTTCATCATCTACGACCATGATCCGTGTGATATTTAACTTAGTCGTCCATAAATTAGCTACCTGTCCATGGATCAAACGTCCATCGATCCGTACTGCAATAATCATTGCGCATCCTCCTCAATATGTTTATAGATCGGTCTTTCTACCAAATTCAGCTTAGTTTGATAAATGCCTTCTGTTTCAAAGATAACGATTTCATTTTGGCCTTGATTTAAAAATTCAGCGGGAATAAAGAGCGCTAACTGCGGTCCTCTTTGCCAAAAGCGGCCTAAATTATGTCCGTTTACCAGCGCGATCCCTTTACCAAAGCCACTTAGATCTAGATAACAGTTACCGGTCTTTGCTAACTCGAATTCATAGCGGTAAAAACTCGGTCGCCCTTTGACACATTCACCTGTAAAATCAATTTCCGAGAGCTTATCAAAGTTCAAAACATACTGTTGCCAACCTAAGATAAAGTGTAGATCAGCCATAACACCACGTCCGAGTCCTTTGCGTTGCGTATTTGCCAATAGCTTGCTTCCGTAATTGACCCGCCCCATATTTTCGACTAAGATATCGAGTCGACCAGTTTCATTAGGTAACTTGACCTCAATGTCTTCTCCGATCTCTTCTTGGTATTGGGTCGCTACATATTTGCCATCTAGATAAAAGTTTAGACGGTCTCTAGCATCGATCACGCGAAAACGCTCTTTGTCTAGCTTATCGCGTAAGATCTGCGTGCGATACAACACATAGCCATAGCCACTTCCCAACTCTTCCATCGACTGAGGATATTGACTGTCATACTTTTCACTGACTTGGTCTAAACAGGTGAATAGATCGATTTGCCCCGTCAATTTGATATCTGAAACTTTGATCGTCTTTTCGACTATTGGCTCTTTTTGTTCAAGCTCAGGATACATTTCGCCGATCAGCTCTTTGATCGCATAGTAAGTGGGAGTCGGTTCACCAGCTTCATTTAACGGTGCACCGTAGTCATATGACGTGATCTGCGGTAAATCGTGTTCTCTTCGCGCTGAACAGCCATTCATAAAACCAAAGTTAGTGCCACCGTGGAACATGTAAAGATTGACACCTGCGCCTAGCATTAAAACTTCACGCAATGCTTCTAAAAGTTCAGCTTGATCACGTTTGACTACGGGTTCCCCCCAACGATTGAACCAGCCATCCCAAAATTCCATGCAGATCAAGGGTTGCTTGACTCCCAGCTTTTCTTGGTACTCTTTTAATGCTGTGAAATTTTCTTTGGCATGTGAACCAAAATTACCTGTCGCTAAGATCTTGTCTTCTAACAAACTCCCTGCACGTAATGTTGCTTGCCAAGCACCATCGGCGGTAAACAATGTCACATCAGCCCCGTATTTTTCCATCAAAGCTTTGATCTGGCGTAAATAATCCTTATCTTCACTGTATGAGCCGTATTCATTTTCGATCTGCATCATGATGATCGGACCACCATGTGTGATCTGCAATGGCGTCAAGATCTGAAAAAGTTCTTGGTAATAACGCTCGACAGCCTGTAAGAAAACAGGATCATTAGCGCGTAACCTGACATTTTTTTTAGTCAAGAGCCAAGCTGGTAGACCGCCAAATTCCCATTCCGCACAGATGTATGGTGACGGGCGCACGATCACATACAAACCTAGACTCTGTGCTAATTCAATGAATGCCTTGAGATCAAGGCGATCACTGAAATCAAATACACCTTCTTTTGGTTCATGGAGATTCCAGGCCGTATATGTCTCGACCGTATTGAAACCTAATGCTTTTAAGTTATATAAGGACCGATACCATTGTTCACGTGGGATCCGAAAATAATGGATCGCCCCCGAGAGAAGCTTGAACGGTTCATCGTTTAGATAAAGTCCATCTTCTCGTACGATAAAATTATCCATATCCGTCTGTCCTCTTGAATAAAATCATTATATTAATATACTAAGTTACGGTAATAATAAATAAATGCTACAAAAAAATGGTTCAGCTGAAAATGGTATATACCTGTAATAGTTAGTCGCACACCTCTTGTATGCGCTATCATTTACACTTTAATTCTAGCTTATTTACACAATTAATTAAACTTTTTTGCTATACTTTTTCAGTATTAATTTACATACCATTTAGTGTATAATTGGGATGAAACGTTATCAGCTTGCGTTTTTTTCAACGTACAATTTTTTCAAAGTAGGTGAGTTAAGCGATGACAAAACGCCCTAAATATGCTGTTTTAGCAGACAAATTGATCAAAAACATCTTAGAAAACCAGCAGCCAACGAATACCCGCTTTTTCACAGAAAAAGAATTAGCGCACAAATATTCAGTTAGTCGCTCCACCGTCCGCGCTGCTCTAAGTGAATTAGAAGACCTAAAATTGATCGCCAAAGCTAAAAACATCGGCTATTATGTGACCTATGAACCGGTTCAATATGATTACGCACATTTTTACAGTTTTAGCAAATTGGATATGCCCGCTGAGCAAGCACCCACGACCGAGATCTTACTTTTCACCCAGACGATCCCTAACTACTATGTGGCCCAAATGCTCCACTTAGCTCAAGATGAACCAGTCTATCGTGTTGAGCGCCTGCGCTTATTGGGACATCGACCAGTTCTGTTTGAAAAAACTTTTTTACCAGCTGAACGTTTTCCTGCTTTAAAACGTAATGAACTGGTCAAAAACTCGCTCTATGACCTACTTTCCACTAAATACCAGCTGAAGATCAAAGATGGTGCTGAGGAATTTTTTGCTAGTCTCATCAACGAACGCGAAGCTGACTTACTAGATCTACGCGTGGGTTCACCCTGCCTTAAGATCCAACGGCTCGCCTATGATATCTTCGAGCGTCCCTTTGAATTTACGATCACGACCGCTCCTTCACGCTATTTTGCTTACAAAGTGCCCCTCACAAAGGATGTGTAATTATCATGAAGATCCCCAAGCATCAACTCGTCAAAAATAATCTCAAAAATGAAATTTTATCCGGTAAATTTGAAAACGGTGACAAATTCTATAGTGAAGCTGAACTCACCAAACGTTTTCACGTCAGTTCGATCACCGTGATCCGCGCCTTAAAAGAGCTCGTCGCTGAAGGCTTTTTAGTGCGTTACCAAGGTAGAGGAACCTTTATCTCACGCTCGCGCAAGTCAAAGACCGTTAAATTCAGCGATCTAGAGATCTTTACACCCCCCGATGATCGCGTTGAAGTCATCAGCATCACTCGAGATAATGATCCCACGATCTTGACACATCTAGACCTTAGCTCAACTGACTTTTATTATGCGATCGAACGTGTGCGCTGGGCTAAACAGATCCCATATATCTATCAGTGTACTTATTTACCCGAACGCTTTGTGACCCATCCCCAAGAGCTTTCTTATTACGATTCGATCTATACCCAAATGAAAAATGAATTTAAGATCCATCTAAGTACCGAACCTTTCGTTGAATACAATCAGATCATCTTACCTACTCCCAAAAAAATCGCTGCTCTTTTAGAGATCAGTGAAGAGACCCCGACCGTCAAACAAGAACGCACAACAACTTTATCACTCAGCGGACAGATAATTGAATACATCTGCTCGTACAAACGTTGGGAGTATTACAAGATCAAACTTGAAAGCCCAACTCAATGACATTTCCAAACATTTATAAACAATATCATTTGACTGATAATTTTTTTCGTGGTAATTTAAACTTATAAAAACACAAACAAACATTTTAAAACAAAGGATGCGAGATCATGACAGGAAAAACAACAGCTTTACAGCGCCTCTCTAACTCTGATGGTATTATTGCAGCACTTGCGATCGATCAACGCGGTTCATTAAAAAAGATGTTGGCTAAAAATGCTGACCATCCCGTGACTAGTTCTGATCTAAGTGAGTTCAAAAAAGTTATCTCTCAAAAAATGACAGCGCATTCATCAGCGATCTTACTCGATCCAGAATATGGTTTACCTGCTGCTTTGGCCCGTGACAGCAACTGTGGGCTTTTGCTAGCTTATGAAAAAACAGGCTATGATGTCAGCGAACCAGGGCGCATGCCAGATCTTTTATCCGATTGGTCGGCTAAACGCCTAAAAGAAGCTGGCGCTGATGCCGTTAAGTTCATGGTCTATTATGATGTCGATGAACCAGTGGCGATCAACGAAAAAAAACAAGCCTTCATCGAACGGATCGGCAGTGAGTGTGTAGCTGAAGATATTCCGTTTTTCCTCGAATTGATGTCCTATGATGCTAATATCGAAGACATCAAGAGCAAAGAATACGCAGCCGTCAAACCGCATAAAGTCATCGAAATGATGCGTGAATTTGCTAAACCGCGTTATAACGTTGATGTCTTGAAAGTAGAAGTTCCAGTTAATATGGCTTATGTTGCTGGGTTTACCAAAGACAATGAAGCAGTCTACACCAAAGAACAAGCAGCAGCTTACTTTGCTGAACAGACCAAAGCTGCAGCTGGCGTTCCATTTATCTTCTTAAGTGCTGGCGTGTCGGCGCAGATGTTCCAAAATACACTTTATTTTGCCCATGAAGCTGGCTCAAAATTCAACGGTGTCTTGTGTGGGCGTGCGACCTGGAAAGATAGCGTCGTTCCATTTGCTCAAGATGGTGCTGGCGCAGCGAGTCTTTGGTGTGAGACAAAAGGAAAAGAAAATATCGAAGCTTTAAATACAGTCTTAAAAGAAACTGCGACCCCACTTGCAAGTAAAAACTTGATCTAAAAAACGGGTGTGCACTTTCTGGTATAATTCCATACCAGAAAATGCACACCCGTGTATTTTGCCCTTAGAGCTTTTTTATGCCCTATATCTGTTTTGGATCCCAATAAACAATAATATCCCTAAAAGCATTGTACCAGCATAGATCATAAATCCCCATTGAGGACCAACTATATCCATCACCCTACCTACGCTATAGTTAGCGCCAAATTGAAAAATCAGATTGATAAAATTCCAAACAGATACAAGTGAACCCAATAGCTTGCTAGGAACTATCTCCATCGTTCTAGTATAGATGATCGTTCGGATCGCTGGACCGACTGATCCCAATAAAAAAATATATCCGGCAGTTAAAGCTAAACTATGATTTAACACGAGAACGATACCTAGTAACACAGCAATTGAAAATAACGGAAAAATAAGGTGTTCTTTATTGATAAATTTAGCAATGACTGGGAGTAAAACCCCTGCTAAACAAGCACCTACGCCATACATCGTATCTGTAAAACCATAACTGATCGAATTCCCGGATAAATGCGCTTGAATATAGCCAGGAAGCGTTGTGTTAATAACGTTAGCACCAATAAATGGTATGTATAAAACTAACCCTAGTATCAATAACCACTTGTGTCCGATCAGATAAGCAAAAACACCTTGCTGTTCTATCGCTTCTACCTTATCTGATTCTTGATATTTCACCAAAGCAAAAATAACAAGTGCTACAAAAAAGAGAGACGTCCCTAAAAGCAAAATATTTTCAAAACCGATATATCGATACAAGATCCCCGAAACTAGTGCTGCAGAAAATAGCCCCACTTGCATCGAAATTTCAGCAAAAGAATTGATCTGTAGTGTATTTTCTTCGGCGGTAAAACTATTCAAGATATCTTTGGATGCTGGAAAATATAGATTCCAGCCAATACCATTACTCAAAGCTAACAGGTAGATCGCTAGACGATCATCGATACCTAGCTTTAGTAATATCAACGGTAGTGCTACGAAAATAACTCTAAAGAAGTATGACATCAATGCAATACGCTTTGAATTCATCCTTTTTAGTAATCCAACTGCTACTAGAGAAATTATCAACCCAGCAATAACATTAATGTTAGCGATCGTTGCTACTAAACTGTTAGACTGATACACATCGATCATATACCAATTCAAAGCGGCTAAAACGATCCCTGCACTGAATTGGGAAATAAAGTCACTAGTAATAAAAAGAGTAACATTCTTTTTCATGCATCGGCCCCTCCTCTTGTTTTTTCAAATTATACACCGCCACATTTTATTTTTCAAACCTTTTTTTAATTAAAAACAAAGCAAATTAATCGTTATATAATTTTATATAAAAATTGGTAAGCTTTTATTTACAACAAAAAGAGCGAGTTTCAGTCGCCTGAAACTCGCCCTTGGACGTTATTTAATTAAAATTGTTCCCACAATAACTCACGGATCTCTTCTAAGAATGGTTGGCGTGGGTTAGCTGGTGTACATTGATCATTGTAGATCAAATCGACCATCTCATCCAAGGCCCCTTCAAATTGTTCCTTTGTAACTCCATTAGCGGATAACTTAGGTTCAACATCGAGATCTTTGAACAACTGTGCGATCCGAGCACATAATGCTTCAACTAATTCAGCATCACTGTTGCCCTTGAGCCCTAAAGCACGGGCAATGTCAGCGTAGTCTTTTTGGGCACGATACACTTCATAGCGTGGATATGGTGAACGTTTTACCTTACCGGACGCACCGTTAAAGCGAATAACTGGTTGCATAGCGATCGAGATACATAAACCGTGTGGCAACCCAAATTCCCCACCTGTTTTATGGGCGATCGAGTGGTTGATACCCAAGAAGGCATTAGCAAATGCCATCCCACCTAATGTAGCAGCGTAATGCATGTTTTCACGTGCTTGTTCACCAGCAGCCGTTGGGTTCTTTGGATCAAAGTTGTATGAATCAACTAAGTTTTCAAAGACTAACTTGATCGCTTCAAGCGCCCATGGACGGGTAAATTCAGATGACATCACTGAAACATATGCTTCTAACGCATGTGATAAAGTATCTATCCCAGAAAGAGCAACAGTGCGTTTTGGCACAGTCATAACAAATTCTGGATCCACGATCGCCACTTGTGGTGTCAATTCGTAATCAGCCAAAGGATACTTCACGTGTGTCTTATCATCAGTGATGACCGCAAATGGTGTCACTTCTGAGCCAGTACCTGATGTCGTTGGGATCGCAAATAATTTAGTTGCTGTTGCATGGTGGAATTTAACGATCCGTTTACGAATATCAACGAATTTTTGTTGCAACAATAAGAACAATTCGCTGACTTTATCGTAGTCATCCATGAAACCAGCTGGTTGATCTAAGGAGTATTCATAGATATAACGTGCGATCTTAGCTGCATCCAAGGATGAACCACCACCAAGAGCGATCACTGTATCTGGCTTAAATTCCGCCATTTGACGGGCGATCTCGATCGTTTGACCTAATGTTGGATCTGGTTTTACTGTTCCGTAAAGCGCCGTTTTCACTGGTGTATCACGCACTGCTAATTGATCGTAAACTTTATCAACGAAGCCAAATTGGACCATTCCTGGATCGGCTACGATAAAGGCACGCTTGATATCTTCTGTCTCATCTTGTAAATATGAGATCGCATTGTTTTCATAGTAGATCTTTTCTGGCAAGCGTACCCATTGTGGACGGTTACGACGTTTAGCAACTGTCTTAATGTTCAAAAGATCACCTGTTGATAAGTTATGTGACAATGAATTTTTCCCCCATGATCCTGTTCCGAGTGTCAAACTTGGACGCAATGCATCCGTATAAATATCACCGATCCCACCGATCGAATCTGGTTGGTTGACTAAGATGCGAGCTGACTTGATCTTGTCACTAAATTCATTGATAAATGGATCTGTTTGAGAACCGATCTGGATCGCAGCATTGTGACCTGCACCTTGGTAATCTAGCAAAGCACCAACGATCTTAACACCGTCATTGCGGTCTTTAGCTTTATAAATAGACAAGAGTGGTGATAATTTTTCAGAGGATAACTTTTCACCGATGTTTTTAGCATCTAATTCAAATAACATCACGTCTTTATCTTCTGGTAAAAAGACACCAGCTTGTTCTGCGATCCAACGTGCACTCTTACCTGCGACTGGACCATTTACCCCGTGATTATCATTAAAGACAAAATCTTCGATCTTAGCATAGTCTTCTTTTGGTACTAAATATGCACCTTTTTCTTGCATCTTTTGTAACCAAGCGTCATAGACTGGAGCTTCAACAACAGCTGAGTTTTCTGTCGCACAGATCATCCCATTATCAAAACGCTTAGACATCAAAAGATCTTCGACAGCACGGTCTAAGTTGGCTGTGTGATCAACAAAAACCGCCCCGTTACCTGCACCGACACCCATTGACGGGTTACCTGAGCGTAACGCTGCATTGACCATTCCTGGACCACCAGTTGCCAAGATAGATGCGATCTTTGGATTTTGGATCAAACCAGTTGTGTTTTCAAGCGATGGTTTTTCGACCCATTGAATGATATTTTTTGGTGCTCCAGCTGCTAGTGCTGCCTCATAGATGATCTTAGCTGCGTGTACTGAACAGTTTTGTGCTTGTGGGTGGAAAGCAAAGACGATCGCATTGCGAGTCTTTAAAGCCATTAAAGCCTTGAACATTGTGGTCGAAGTTGGATTGGTCGTTGGTACGATCCCTGCTAAGACACCTAATGGAGCTGCGATCTTAACTTGGCCTTTGATCTTATCTTCCGAAATGACACCGACTGTCTTTTCATTTTTGATCAAATTATAAATATTTTCTGTCGCAAACCGGTTCTTAGTATCCTTATCTTCAACTACCCCACGTCCAGTTTCATCGACTGCTTCGTGAGCTAAAGTCAAAGCTGCTTCAGAGCCAGCTAAAGCTGCGGCAGCTACGATCTTATCAACTTGTTCTTGCGTAAAGGTCGCATATTCTTGTTCTGCCTTTAACGCTTTTTCGACCAAGCCATCGGTATAAACGCGAGCTGCTTGCATCTTTGCTTCCTTTTCTTCTGGAGTTAATACTTTTTTCTTTGGCTTTTCTTTGCTCATCTATCTGGAACCTCCCAAAATAATTAAACTAAAAGTGACTAGTAATTCACTCGATAAACTTTTTCGTGAATACTTTCACTAACTATATTAACCCTTATTGATACCGATTTCAATTTATTTTACTCTTTCTTAAACAAGAAATACGCCCAGCCGAAACAGCGCTTACTTTATGTAAAAATTAACTTTTTGTTCATATACTCCAAAAAACATTTTTTTAGGCAACTCCATCAAAAAACCATAATTTTTTTAGCTAACACCTAATACTTTGTGCATTTTTTATCTTATTTACAGCAACCGTGTTCGACAATGCAAACACGGGACTCACCACGATGCAAAGACACATCTTGATAAGTCCCGTGTTATTATACGACGTTTAACCAGCTACAAATGCCGGTAGACCCTTGACCGCCCGATAGATAGCTTGTTCTACTTGGATCCCCGTCAAATTCTTAGCCACCGCAAAACCTTGGAATTGATCCTTGATCTTGGCTAAAGCATAACTCGTGTTGTGTTTATTTTGGTTTTGGACCATGATCACATAATCCGCTTCATTCAAGCGCCGTGAGAAATAATTTTCTGGATCACGGCGATGATAGAATGCATCGACCATCAGCATCTTACCATTGTGCGCCTCAATGATCGCTTCGTATTTATCACGATATAATTCGCGCCCGACAACGATCCCGACTGTCTTACCTTCTAGATCAAATTCGATCGTCGGTTGATATTGTGGTTTAGGACCCTTCTCTTTTTTTGGAGCTGGCGTGGCGACTTTTTCTTGGCGTTCAGGATAGACCCAAGCTAGCGAGATATCTTCATTTTGACGTTCACCACGCAATTGGGCATACCAACGCAACCGCACGATACTGCCTTCATGGATATTATATGCTTGAGCTGGGATCTTATACTCAAATAATTCGCCATCGACTCGAAGCTTTTTCCCACTTACATTGCGTTTAACGATCAGTTCATTATCGGTGTTGACCTCAACTACCCCACGATCAAAGGTCACCGTATTAGGATAATACGACTCAGCTGGTCGTCTGATCAATTTTGTGATCCGAGGTGAATCCGTATGGGCGTTGCTGACTAAGATCGCATCGCCATTTTTAGGATTGAATTGATTCCGGATCGTTTCTCTAAATCTCAATTCTTTATTGTTTTTATTATAGGCTTTAAAACCGATCCGACGCGTTGAGACTTTATAGACCATTACCATATCAAATAGTCGCTCAAAGATCTTTGGGTCTTTTTGCACCCAATTGTCCAACGCTTGACTATCACCTTTTTCACTCAACAAAGTTTGCAAAGTTTGCGAAGTTCGATCTATTTTAGCCTTTTCTTTGCTCTCTTCGGTAGGTTCATCCACCAGCGGTTCAACTTTTTTTGCCGCTGGTTTAGACTCCTTTTCAACTTTTTCTACTAGTTTTGATCTTGATCCAATTTCTCCTTCAGGCTGAGCCTGCGGACCTTCCTCTTCATCTTCTTTTACTTCAGGTGTTACTGATGTTTGCTTTTCTTCGATCACTTTAGCTGAACTTCCCTTAGCTGCCATTTGTAAGATCAACTGGATCGCTTTAGCACCAAGAGTTAGTTCCTGCTCACTATTCCCCATCACATCGAGCAATTGTTGTACTTCTTTGCGATAATCATGCATCTGCAGATTCCCCTTTCTTAATTTACTAAAATTTTCGCCCACACTTCTATTCTAAACCACTACTCGTAAAAGATATACAAGAAAAAAAATAAGACGTTGGCAAAAATACCAACATCTTATCAAGTAACTATTTGCTGACTGAATATGGCGTTCCATCCAAGGTTTGGTTCAAGCCATCGATCGTTTCATCGCCGATATATTCAGCGGTTTTCTTTTCCAAATCGACCTTAACATTTTTCACGACGCGACTTAAACTTTCACGCACTTTCTTAGCGCAACCTTCACATTTCATACCTTCAACTTTTACTGTATGTTTTTCCATTACTGTCATCCTCACTTAGTTTAATTTTACGCGGTTCAACCGCAAAGCATTCAAAACAACTGATACCGAACTAAAACTCATGCACAAAGCAGCGATCATTGGGTCAAGCAACGGTCCACCAAAAAACGTCAATACGCCTAAAGCGATTGGAATACCGAGACAGTTGTAGAAAAAGGCCCAGAAGAGATTTTCTTTGATGTTGACCAAAGTCTTGTGACTCAACAATAGTGCTTGGGCTAGTGAACTGAGATCTGAATTCATCAAAACGACATCAGCAGAATCGATCGCCACATCAGTCCCATTGCCGATCGCAACTCCGACATCTGCATTAGCTAAAGCCGGCGCATCATTGATACCATCTCCGACCATCGCGACCTTTTGTCCCTTAGCTTGTAATTCTAAGACGACCTCTGCTTTATCAGCCGGCAAGACATCACTGATAACTTCACTGATCTGAACTTGTTTGGCGATCGCTTTAGCAGTCTTTTCATTATCGCCCGTCAACATCACGATCCTTGCTCCTAACTTATGCAGTTGTGCTATCGCACGGTGACTATCTTTTTTTAGTGGATCTTGGACAGCGATCACACCTAATAAGTCTTTTTCAGTGCTCAAAAACATCACCGTTTTACCAGCTTGCGTCAAAGCCTGGGCCTGTTTTAATAGTGGTGTTTCAGTTGGGAGCTTTTGTTTGACTAAAAGTTTATAGTTGCCCAAAAAATACATCACTCCATCGATCTTAGCCGTCAATCCCTGCCCAGGCAAGGTCTCAAAGTCACTGACAGGTAGCGTTTCAGCCGTTGACGCCTGTAAGATCGCATGGGCTAACGGATGCTTAGTATAAAATTCTAGGCTAGCTGCTAACTGTAAGATCGTGGTTGGATCTATCCCTGGTCTAGCCAAAATATCGGTCACCACTGGTTTTCCTTGAGTGATCGTTCCCGTCTTATCCAAGACTACCGTTGTCACTTGAGATAGCTGTTCTAAAGCTGTTCCATTTTTGAACAAGATCCCCGCTTTGGCGGCTTTACCAGTCCCGACCATGATCGCAGTCGGGGTCGCTAGCCCTAGAGCACATGGACAAGCGATCACTAAAACCGAAACAAAGATCGTTAAACTAAAGCCTAACGAATGCCCCGTCAAAAGCCACGCCAGTGCGCCTAGAGTTGCGATCACCATGATCACTGGCACAAAATATCCAGCTATCTGATCGGCTAGCCGTGCGATCGGAGCCTTTGAACCCTGTGCTTTAGCGACCAAGGCTACGATCTGTGAAAGTGCCGTTTGACTTCCGATCCGCGTTGCACGACAGGTCAATTGACCAACTTGGCTGACCGTCCCAGCACTCACGAGGTCCCCAGTGCTTTTGGCTACCGGCAAGCTCTCACCAGTCAACATCGATTCATCGACAGTCGTCTCACCTGCCAAGACGATACCATCGACAGGAATGCTCTGTCCTGCTTGAACCAAAAAGGTATCCCCGACTTTAAGCTCTGAAACAGGCACTTCTTTGGTCTGCCCCTTGGCTACGACTAGCAAGGCTTTTTTAGGTACCAATGTCAAAAGCGAGGTCAAAGCAAAATTAGTCTTTTGCTTTGAGAGATCTTCAAAGTACTTGCCTAACATGACAAGAGCAACGATCATTCCAGCTGCCTCGTAGTAGAGATCATAGTGTTGCCCTGTTACTACAGCTAGATAAGTATTTACCAAACTGTACAAAAGCGCCGCACCACTTCCAACTAGGACTAACGAATCCATGTTAGGATGCCAGGCAAATAATGCTTTAGCGCCTGTGATCAAGTAGTCTTTGCCAAACCACAATACTGGTGAAACTAACGCAAGCTGGATCAAACTAGCACTTTTAGGACTATGCATCACATCTAAAAATTTCGGAAATCCTAGTCCCATCATTGGTCCCATCGCAACTAAGAGCAAAACGCTCGCAAAGATCAAAGCTCCGATCATTTGTCGCTTTTTATGCACTAAACGAGCTTTAGTCTGGGCTTGCTTTGCTTCAAATTCAGCTTGATCAAGAGTATTGGACAGGGTCGCTACATAACCTGCATTTTTGACCGCCTGCATGATCTTTTGCACACTGATCTGGGATCCATGTTCAACTTGCATGCTCTCCGTTGCCAAATTGACGAAAACATCAGTGACATCCGGCAGTTGTGCTACTGCTTTTTCGACCGTTTGCGCACAACTAGCACAGACCATCCCTTCGATCGCAAAATTATCTTTTCCCATCTACCTCACCTCTAATCGTTTACAGTTGTAGTTTATCACAAAACAAGCCTAAGGTGATACTAAAAAGCTCATTTTACCAGCCGTAATATAAAGTCACGACTATCGCCAAAATAGGGTAAGAGAAAAAGCCTAATAAGGCAAAACAAACTAAGCGAAATAAATTCTTGCCCCATTCAGGAAATCCAGCTAAAAATTTAGCAGTACATAAACGATACAAGATCAACAAAAACAGCGGTAAGACTAACACGACTCCGCCAATGTTGACCACCAGCGTAAATAAAGTAAAGGCTTGACTAGCAGCCGTTTTTGAAGCTAACAACCATAATGCTGACCCTGTATAAACAAGTAAGAACAAGATCTGCAAAGTGGCCGACACTTGGCTTGTTTCGCGGGCAAAGCGTGTCCCTTTTCCTAGATATTTCATCACGATCCAATATAAGATGGCGATCACAAAAACATACCATCTATGGATCAAAAATTCACCAACAATTCCCATCTCACTACTTCCTTTCTAGCTCTTAAAGTACATATTTTTCAAGTGCCACACCGACACCATCATGATCATTATCAGCTGTGACTGCACTAGCAAGGTCTTTGATCTGGTCATTAGCATTGCCCATCGCGACTCCAAATCCAGCCATTTCAAACATTGTCAGATCATTGTTTTCATCTCCTAAAACCATGATCTGCTCTTTAGTTAGGCCTAAATACTTGCCTAATTCGAGCACGGCCGCCCCTTTATGAGCTTTAGGATGCATGATCTCAAAGAACCACGGCGCACTACGAACCGTATAATTATCCGCGATCACTTCTGGATCTAAGTCCTTGATCTTAGCTGCGATCACTTCTGGTTCATCGACCCACATATATTTAGCAGCTGCCGGATGTGTGGTTATTTTTTCTGGCTCACAATAATAAAGTGGCATTTTTGTATAAAATGCATCAAGTACGGTGTATGGACTGATATTTTTAAAGGTCGTAATAACTTCAGAATTTGGCATGACGATCTGACCTCTGATCTGGAGTTCATGACTTACTTGATCCAAGCGAGCTACTTGTTCAGTAGATAAGAGATTTTCAAAGATCGCTTTCCCTGTCCCTGTGACCTGTGCTTTAGCCCCATTAAAGGTGATCGCATAGTCGTCTTCTCCTGCCAAGTCTAATTCTTCTAAATAATCCTTGACTCCAGACAATGGTCGGCCAGTACATAAGACCACATAAACACCTTGTTTGCGCGCTTGTTTGATCGCTACTTTAGTTTTTTCACCGATCTGCTTGTGATCATTGACCAACGTACCGTCGATATCGATCGCTACCATCTTTATATCCAAAATGCTCACCTACCATGCGACATTAGTGCGTCACATGCCCTTCATTTCTAATTGTTCAAGAGCTATTATACCATTTTAACGGTTTCATTTCCGTTCTCAACAATAGTTGCATTTACAACTAAAATCAAATATACTAAAACAAAAGGAAGTGTTCAAAATGACAGAGATCTTACGTGAGATCGGCACGATCGCCCGAGCTTTAGATTCGATCAGCAATGTCGAATTCAAAGATCTAAGACTCTCCAAGGGACAATATCTCTACTTGGTCAGGATCTACGAACAGCCCGGGATCATCTTAGAAGAGTTGGCTAATTGCCTTAAAGTCGATAAGACCACGGCTTCACGAGCGATCAAAAAACTAGTAGCCAACGGTTTGATCGAACGTCGTACTCAACCTGACAACAAAAAAAATAAGCCCCTTTTTGTAACTAAAAAAGGAGCTCAGATCTATCCTACGCTTCGTTCTGAGCATAACTACTCAGAACAAACGGCGCTAAAACATTTGACTGCAAAACAACAAGTACAATTGCAACAACTATTGCAACAAGTGCGCAGTAACATCGAAAAAGATTGGGAGATCGTCAAAAAAGGCCAAAAACGAAATTATTAGGAGTAAAGATCATGACAAAAACATTAAAACGCATCACTGCAGCTGAAGTTGAAATACTACAAAAAATAAGCATTGAGACTTTTAGCGATACTTTTAAAGACCAAAATAGCTCAAAAGACCTCGCAGATTACTTAAAGACAGCCTATGACCTCAATAAATTGACTGCCGAGCTAAATGAGCCTAACTCACAATTTTACTTTGTTTACTTGGATGAACAACTTGCTGGCTATTTAAAGATCAACTTAAACGAGGCCCAAAGTGAACATATTGCCCCTAACGCCCTTGAGATCGAACGCATCTACATCAGATCAGCCTTCAAGCGCCATGGGTTGGGACGCTTTTTATTCCAAGAAGCGCTCAAGCTCGCTCAAGAAAAAAATTGCAGCACGATCTGGCTTGGTGTGTGGGAGAAAAATTATCCCGCCCTTGCTTTCTATGAAAAGATGGGCTTTACTCAACACGGCTCACACTCATTTTTCATGGGAGCTGACGAACAGACCGACCTGATCATGGTCAAAAATATTTAATATAACAAAAAGTTGGTATTTAGTGAACATATCAGCTTTTTTTAATATCAAAAAATAAATTTATAAGATTATAGTACAATTATTTGATTTAAAATACAGAAATTCAGTTACTATAAATCGTGTTAATATATTAATACTATCTTTATTATCCATGTAGATGATTTCCTTGCAGTAAAGGGGTAATATTTCATGGATAATGACTTACAGATTGGTGAAAAAATCAGAAAACAACGAATCAAGGCTAAGTTAACACAGGAAAAATTAGCCGAATATAGCGACCTTTCGATCAATTTCATCTCTAAATTAGAACGTGGTCAAAAGAAAAATATCAGCATTTTAAAACTCAATGCGATCTGTCAGGCACTTGAGATCTCGATCTCAGAATTGCTCCAAGAAGAAAACAACATCTCATTGGCGCATTTAACACCTAGCTCATTGCAGCTCGTTCATGAGTTAAAGACGATGGATCGCCCTGCTTGCGAACGCATCAGTCAACATATTTTGCTATTGCTCGATGATTTCAAAATGATCTACAGATAAAAGAACCTTGCCACGATAAAATCATGGCAAGGTTCTTTTATTCATACAGTGCCGATCGCATTGACAAACACGCTTGTTTACTTTATCAATTGGCTAGATATTTAATAAAAATATCACAACTTGGATCACTAGGTAAGATCGTTTCAGCTTTGATCGCACGACGATAACCCTTGATGTATGGTAAAAAGGTCTCAGCTGCTCGCGTAGGATCTGTTCGATCATTGCAATATTTTTTCGTACCTAAAATATTGCCACCATTATCGATCGCAATGATCTTACCTAATTTTTGATAGATGATCTGTTGTTCTTTAGCTTTCAAGCTAGCTGGTCCTAAGCCCGCTGTTTGCGCCACATAGCCCATGATCAAGGGACTTTTGACCGCTACGTAGTTTGATTCTTCTGGAATACTTGAACCGCTCCAACAACGACCGGTTTTAGCATCTCGGTACTTAAGCGTCTTCCAGGTGATCGTCTGTTTAGCTGCTCGGCAAAGTGGCTGGCCGGCTTTAGTCACAAAGCGTGTCGTCAAGGTTGTCTTATCCAACGATTCGGTAACTTTAGCTAGTTCATATTTGGCGATCGTTGCTTTTTGATCATCTCTTAATAAAGTCGTGATCTCTTTTAAAGTATAATACTCATCATTTTTGGAAAAGATCGTTGGGATCACGATCACATGACCGTGTGGGATCCTTTGACAAGGCATTTCTCCCAACATATTGCCCCGATCATCACGCAATTCAAGACTTTCTTTTTCTAAAGGCCCATTACGATATGGATCGATCACCTTAAATTGGCGCTTTGTTCGATGATACATATGCCCAACTAACATCTTGACCTGTTCAAATTCTTGAACTTCGTCAGCAACCAATACCCCACTTGTTACCAATTTTTTTGTCTTGTACGAATACATTGCAACTGGTGTTTCCAGATCACGTGGATCAACGAATTCAAATGTTGTTTGCGCTGTGGCCACTACTTTTTGGTATTTGACGGCAATACCGTCAGAAAAATTTCTAAAAATTCTAATTCAACCCCTAAAACTAAAAGAGACCACCACAAATGACTAGATCATCTAAGGTGGTCCCTCCGATGGCTAACTAAAAATACTTCTATCCATCGATCATTTCTTTTTAGTTATCAGTCTTTCTTCTCTCTTTGCCAAAATAAAACAAGGAAAAGGCTGCTGTTACTAAACCTAATAAACTAAAAGCTAAGGCTTCACTATCACTATCACTTTCACCCATTTGTGGAAGTGTTGCTTCATTCTTTTCATTAGTTGTGTCATTTACAACTTCTTGCTTAGCTAGCTCAGTATTTTCACTGGTCTTTTCAGTTTTAGCACTGTCGTTTGTGACAGTCTGCTTAACTGTGATGACTAATACTGGGTTTTCTTCTGGTGCAAATGTCACATTTTCAGGTAAGCTATCAGGATCGAGCAATTCCCAACCATCAGGGAGAAGTGGTACTAATTTTACCGTCTCACCCGTCTGACCAGTGATCACTTGTGTCTTGATCTGGTTACCATTTTCGTCTTGATAGGTAATAACTTGCTTACTTGGTCGTGCAACATAGCTGACTTCGATCACTTGGTCGGCATCAGTTGGATGAACATCTCTGGCAGCAATTGTCGTTTGTTTTCTTCCAGCTACCATTGAAGTATAACCTAAATATTGTGGCACGTCATCTTTTGAAAAGGCTTTTGTTGCAATTTCATCCCAATCTGGGTAAGAAATTTTACCAGTTACAAGATCTTTTGACCCATCACGAGTAAAGACGACCGTTTGGACCTTAGTTGTCTTAGTTCCATCTGGTGCATTCACAATGATCGTCCGTTTTACTTCTTTTTGGCTATCCGCATTACTTGGATCGGCTTTGACCACTTTAGAACCGTGTTTCAAATGAACCGTGTAGACTTGCGCTTCATCTTCCGCATTGAAATGAGGATCACTTTCGTCTGCCAACTCATCTGAGACTAGTTCATAGCCTTGGGCCTGATATGCAGCGATCTTTTCATCATTTGTATGTTCGATCGCTGCATCCGTCACACCTTGGATGTCTTCTTCATCCAAAAGCGTCCCGTTGTTGTCATCTACATATTTGACTAAAGCATGTTGTTCATTTGGTGTAAATTCAACAACTTCTTTTTTATCTGGTGTATCGGCGCTAATATTTTCCAAACGATCGACTTTCGTTTTTGCTGGTGTATAGCCCTTATCTGAATCTTTAAGTGAAACTGGTACTTCTTCAAAGAAGTCAGCATTTTCTGGGATCCATTCACCTGGCTTCTCTTCACCTGTCACCATATCCCGCATTACATTGCGCGTGAAGTGTACGGTTTGAACATGTGATTCAGGCTCTTCTTTTGGATGGTTGATAATAACTTCACGCTTAACTGTATGATCAACTTTATCTTTACGTTTATCATCTTGCTTATATTCATCGGTCACATCTTTTTGACCATGTTGCAAATGAACTTCGAAATGTTGATCTTCATCTTCAGCATTGTAACTTGGTTTACCTGCTGTCGCAAAGTCATCTGAGACTAATTTATAGCCTTTATCCAAGTAATCTTGTACCTTAGATCTGCTATCATGGTCGATCGGTTCATCTGTCTTACCGGTGACATGAACATCTTCTAACTTCTTGCCTGTCGTATCGTCAATGTAGTGCACATGTGCTTTTTGGCTATTGGCTGTAAATTTAACGACATCATTTTTATCGGCTGTATCACCAGTGATATGTTCTAGACGCTCGACCTTTGTTTTATCTGGTGTATAACCCTTATCTGACGCTAATGTTGGTACTGCAAACTCTTCAAAGAAGTCAGCATTTTCTGGGATCCATTCACCAAATGTATCTTGTCCTGTTGCCATATCACGTGTTACCTTACGCGTGAAGTGAAGTGATTGGGTATTCGTCTTATCTGAAGCATGTGGATGCTTGATCGTGATGGTTCTTGTGACTGCATGATCAACTTTATCTTGCTTGTGTACATCATTTCTATATTCATCTGTCACATCTTGATGCTTATGTTGTACCTTCACAATGATCGGGTTGTTGTCGCTTGCCTTTAAGGTAACTTTTTCTGGTAGATCTTGGTTCGCTACTAATTCATAGTTAGCTGGGGCTTCATATTTTGTAGGGAGCGTTTGATCGGTCACACCATCTAAAAGCTGACTCTTCACTTCTT